>CASFWX010000001.1 GCA_949298545.1 uncultured Verrucomicrobiota bacterium
GAATTTTCGGGGGACTCCTTTTCCCGATTTATTTCTTCGAGCGAAAGTTTGCCGCATGCGCAAAGGCAGAAGTTTTTTACGGCTTCGGCGCTATCCGGGTTAGCGGTTGTTTCATTTGCGTTTGACTCCCCTTGCAAACCTGCAAGGTGTGCAACCTCGTGTATGATTACTCCGGCTCTATTGTCTTTTATTCCTTTTGTATTAAAGAAGGCATTATAGATTTTTATCTCGCCTTCCTCCGATACGCTTGCCAAGACTGAGCTATCGGTGTTGCCTTCGGAGTCTGAATATACGCGCTCCTTTTGGCATATTATGGCTTTATTTTTAAGCTTTTCTATCAGATTTTCCAATATCTGCAAAACTTCTTCTCCGTCATTGAAAAGAGAATTTACTAAACTATCGTCGACTTCTCCTTTTTTCAGTTTTGATAAAGAGGAGTTCAGATAAATAAACGCCTCCTTAATTGACTGGCTTAAAAATGCGCCTTCCTGCAAGGGGAAGTTTGTTGAGCGCTCATACCTTACGAGTCCGAATTGAGTCTTTATGCGTGTTTCCATGGAACCCAATTTATCACTAATCTATAAAATCTCCAAAATTACTTTTGGGATTTTTGAAAAAATAAAAATTTTTGATATTTTTGCGTCTCGGAAATTCCGATGTTTTAATCTGCGCTTGCAATTTTAAAGAGATAAAGCAGGCATCGAAATTGTAAAAGCGCTGTTGCTATGGAATTTTTCCAAGGGATTTTCAAAAAGTAGCTTGGGGGTTCTTAAAGGAATTCCAATAGGCTGGCTTGCCGATTGAATGGAATAGGCGGCGAAAGTTTTAAACTTAGAGAATAAATCTGAGCGGGCTGAGGGTCGGGTTGGGGTGGTGATTGTAATTTTTTTGCCTGCGCGGAATTTATAAGATTTGCAAGCGGGCGTGAAATGCGTTTAATGGGAGAAAAATATTTTTATGAAAGAGTATTTGGATCTTTTAAGAAAAGTTCTTGAAGACGGGCAAGAACGGTCCGATAGGACGGGGGTTGGCACGATTGGAATATTCGGCGCGCAGGCCCGCTTTGACTTGCGCGATACATTTCCTTTGCTTACGACGAAAAAACTGCATACGCGCTCGATCATTTACGAGCTCTTGTGGTTCCTGAAGGGAGATACGAATATAAAATATCTGAACGACAACCGGGTGACCATTTGGGACGAATGGGCGGACGCCGACGGCAATCTCGGCCGAGTTTACGGGGCCCAGTGGCGGGATTGGAGAAGCCCCGACGGGGGCAGCGTCGACCAGATAAAGAATCTTGTGGAGGGCTTGAAAAACGATCCTTTTGGCAGGAGGCATATTGTCTGCGCGTGGAATCCCGGAGAGCTCGGCAAGATGGCGCTTCCGCCATGCCATGCGATGTTTCAGATGTATGTGGGAAGCGGAGGGGAACTGAGCTGCCAGCTTTACCAGCGCAGCGCGGATTTGTTTTTGGGGGTTCCTTTCAATATTGCTTCGTATTCCATGCTGACAATGATGGTCGCGCAGGTTTGCGGGCTTAAAGCCAAGGAGTTTATCCATACTTTCGGAGATTTGCACATATATAAGAACCATATCGAGCAGGTTCGCACGCAGCTCTCACGCCAGCCGCGCGCTCTTCCCAAATTGAAACTCAATCCGGATGTGAAACGGCTCGAGGACTTTTCTTTCAGCGATTTTTCCTTTGAGGGATACGATCCGTATCCGACGATTAAAGCGCCTATTGCGGTATGAGTGTTTTTAAGGCAATAGCGGCAGTCGCCCAAAACGGAGTGATAGGTTGCGGGGATAAGATTCCCTGGCATATCTCCGACGAGTTTAGGCATTTTAAACGCACCACCATGGGCGGGATAGTCGCATTTGGCCGGCGCACTTGGGAGAGTTTGGGCGGACCGCTGCCGGGGAGGGAGAATGTCGTAATATCGTCTAATCCATGTGCGGTTGAAAATGCGAGGGTGTTTTCGTCGCTGTCAGAACTCGCGGATTTTTATTCCGGAGACAGCAGAACGCTTTGGATTTGCGGAGGAGCCCGCCTTTACAAAGAGGCGCTTCCGGTTTGTTCGGAACTCATATTGACGAGCGTAAAAATGTCTCCGGAGGGAGACGCCTTCTTCCCCGAGTATAAAAATTTGTTCAAACCTGCCGAAACCATAATGACTCACGAGCTTTTCGAAGTTGTCAGATATGTGAGAATTTGAGCGAATATTCTTTTTCAGGAACTTTTTAACGCAATAATATGTCATAAATACAATGGAGTTTTTAGTTCTCATAATAATCCCCGTGATAGTAGGGCTTTATGCGCAAATGCGCGTGAGCGGGGCGTTTGGGCATTGGTCCAAGGTGGCTTCCCGCAGCGGCTTGACGGGAAGGGACGCGGCGGAAGCGGTATTGCGCTCCGCCGGAATATCGGACGTGCAAATAATCCCTATAAACGGCAAGCTTACAGACCATTACGATCCTACAAAGAAGGTTCTCGCATTGAGCAGGGAAAACTATGAAGGCACATCTCTGGCTTCCTTGGGCGTTGCCGCGCACGAGGCCGGGCACGCCATACAGCATGCGCAAAATTACGCTCCATTAAACCTAAGAATGTCCCTCGTCCCCATTACGACCTTCGCCAGCCAGCTGCTCCCTATAGTCATGCTTGGTGGCTTTTTCCTGTTCCATTCAATAGTCCCGATTTATATCGGCATAGCCGTTTATCTCATTCTCACATTCTTTCAACTCGTCACTTTGCCTGTCGAGTTTAACGCTTCGACGCGCGCTAAAAAGCAGCTGCGCTCGCTCGACATTATCTCCGCGGACGAAGCTCCCGCCGTCGAAAATGTTCTCGACGCGGCGGCATTTACTTATGTGGCGGCCTTTGTGTCGTCATTGGGCTGGCTCTTGTATCTTGTCGCGGCGGCTAACGACAGGCGCTGAAAAAACTCCGCAGCAAGCTTCACTCACGAAAATTGCGCGCGCATTCGGATTCTAATCTCCGGGCGCGCGTTTTTTTTAGGAAACGTTCCGCGCCCGCTATTCGCGGCAAGAGAGGAAATCCGGCTTGCAGGTGGGAGAAAATGGTTTGCAAATTTCCAATTAAATGGAATGTATATGCAAAAATGGGAACGTTCAATAAGTACATATTGAGGCAGGTGGCGGCAAGCGCATTTATGACGGTTGCGCTGTTTGTCTTTGTACTCGTCTTGGGAAACGTGATAAAGGAAGTCGTAGGCGATCTTGCCGCCGGACGGCTCGGTTTGGGATATTTTTTGTATATAGTTGCACTGTTGATTCCCGGAGTCATACCTTACGCGCTTCCAATGGGAATGTTGACGGGGATTCTCTTGGTATTCGGCAGAATGTCGTCTCAAAGCGAAGTTGTTGCGATGAAGGCTTGCGGTAGATCGCTCTACTCCATGGCAGCCCCGGTGTTCTTTTTGGCGATAATAGCCTCCATTTTTTCGGTCGGAATAAATTTTTATTATGCGCCCGCTGCCGATTATGCATATAAAACTTCTTTGAAAAATCTCATTCGCACAAATCCTCTGCAGTTTATACAGCCCGGGTCTTTTATTAAGGATTTTCCGGGATATGTGATATACGCCAATTCTGCCGATGGAAACGAGCTGAAGGGTTTTCGCATATGGGAACTCGACAAGCAGGGTCGCGCGCAGATAGCAATACAGTCCGATTCCGGGATACTTGAGTACGACGATGCAAACGACCAAATACTGCTAACATTAAAGAGCGGAAGCGCGGAGCGCTCGAGGGCTGACGATCCGGAGAATCTTCGCAGGCTTTTGCCGACAGGGCGCTTCGACGAGCTCGTTATAAAACTTCCCCTGAATGAAATAATGGGCGGCCTCGACAAAAAGAAAAACCGGCTTAAGTTCATGACTTTTGGTGAACTCATGGCCGCGCGCGACACTTGGCATCCGCGCCCTTTGGAGCTCACCACCCCGGACTTGGCTTACCGCGACAGAATAGAGGTAAACACTCAAATACAAAAAAATTTCGCCATGGCTTTTTCGATATTTTCGATGGTTGTGCTGGCGGTCCCGCTGGGCATAAAAGCGTCGAGGTCGGAGACTTTTGCAAATCTCGCGCTTGCGCTGGCATTGGCGATGAGCTATTACATGTTTACGGTTTTTATATCATGGCTTGAGCGCTATCCGAGTTGCCGTCCGGACGTTCTCATATGGATACCGAATATAATCTTTCAAATTGCTGGAACCATCATGATGGTTCGATCCGCGCGCAATTAGCTCTTTCGGTGCGCGTATAGAGGCAGGTCGCTTGCGCCGGGCGGAATTTGAAAGCTGAAAGAGCCCTAATTCCGGGCTATCGAAGAAATTTTTTTTAGTTGTTTATAGAGCGTGGAATGTAGGGCGGGCGCCCGTAGTGCCGCCTATCGCAGGATTTTCGCTTCGCCGCCGGCAGGCTGATATTTCCTCTCAAACGCTGCAAATTTAAAATCGAGGCCGGGCTATTTTATCGAGCGCCGGAATATCTGAATAGGGGAATAAAAAAGGAGCGGAAATTTCCGCCCCTTTCAAAGAATGCTATTTTATAAAAAACCGTTATTGGAGTTTCATGTCGACCCATGCGCCGTCTCTCTTGTTGCTTTCGAGGGCGGCGTCGATGAAAGCCAATCCCATGCGCCCGTCGAGAACTGTCGCGTATCTGTCATGTGCGTAGGAGAACTTGGCGCCTTCCTTCCATGCGCGTATATCCTTTTCAAATTCGCGGTGCAGGCGGGCGTAGGCGTCGTGGAATCCTTCCGAGTGCCCCGATGGAATTTTTGGTTCTTTAAGTAGGGATTCTGGAACGTCCCCAAGGAATCCGTCGTTCGGCTGGACATCGCCGCGCCAATAAACGCGGTCTGGTTGTCCCGGAAGCATAATGGTGACCTTTTCGGATTCCTCCTGACGCCATACGAGAGTGCCTTTTGTTCCGGCAACTTCAATTGCCAAGTCGTTTCTATGCCCTATGCATATCTGGGAGGCGCGCACGAGGGCCCTGCCGCCGTTGGAAAGCTGGCAGTAGGTTGTGAAATGGTCGTCGAGAAGGCGGCTCTTTACGAAAGTTTCAAGGTGCGCTGAAACTTTTGTGACGTCGAGACCCGTGACGAATCTCAGTTGCATGAGGGCATGCGTTCCTATGTCTCCGCCGCAGAGCGAGCCTCCCGAACGCTTGGGGTCGGTGCGCCAATCGGCTCCGGTTTCTCCCCCCTGTTTCTCGATTTGCTTGGCGAGCCAGCCTTGTATGTACGACGAATCGACCCAGCGAATGTCGCCAAGAAGTCCGCTTGTGACCACAAAGCGCGAAAACCACGACGACCAGTGCCCGAGGTATGTGTGCGCAACCGCAAATGGAATGCCTTTAGAGGTTGCCGCAGCGACGAGTTTGTCAGCCTCCTCAAGATTTACTGTCAGCGGCTTTTCGCACATGACGGGAATTCCCGCCTCTATCGCCTTCATGGAAGGGTCAAAATGGACAAAGTTCGGGGTGACGACGAGTATGTAGTCGAGCCTTTCTTCTTCGGGAAGGTTTTTCTGGTCGTTTATCATGTCGACATATGAAGGATATCCCTTTATTGGGTAGGGCCAGTTTTCCGCTTCGCGCATGGCTATTTCAGGATTCGGATGCAGGGCGGCTGCCACGACGCGGCGGGTGCCGTCCGAGAAAATGGCTTTCTGGTGCGGCTGCGCGATGAATGCTCCGCAACCTCCTCCAACTAATCCTACATTGAATGGTCTTTTTGACATAATTGGTTCCTTCCTAATTGTTAGTTTTTTAATTGCCTTTCTTAAAAAAGTCGGAAAGTCCGCAATCGGCGGACAAATTCTTCAAATAGTTGTAGCATGCAAAAAACTGCTTTCAACCATTTTTCTATTTAAAAATTTTTACAGTTAAATTATGAACCGGTAGAAAGCATATCGGCAGACAGTTCGGCATTTTGCCCGGGGGGAAGTTAGGTCCTCAAGCTTTATCGGCTCTTGTGCGTTTGCCCGGCGCGAACGTGAAATGCAAGGCGATTTTTTTGAGCTTTATACTTGAAATAAGACGCTCATATACTATTCCGTTATTGCGAACAAGCGGAGAGGTTCCGCTTGAATGTTTATTTTGCATTTTTGGGAACAAATATTGAGATCGGATTTTTTAATTATGAAAAAATGGATTGTTTTGATATGCTTTTCCGCGTGTTTTTGCGCTTTTGCGGAAACTGAAAATAAATCTCCGGCAGGTTCGGAAGTTGGTTCGCCCATTCGCCCTCTCGCGCAAGATTACGTCGAGTTGGCACATTCCCCGACGGGCGGAGCGTATCATCCGGTTTATACCCCGTCAGTAATAAAGGGCTTGGGCAAGCGCCTGATAGCCGCCTATGAATTCGGCGGAAGCGGGCTTATAAACAACGCCCATATTCTCACATCGGACGACGGCGGAAAAACATGGCAGGAACGCGGGACCATGGCCATGACGCATGGAAGATTGTTTCGCGCCGGCAAAAGTTTTTATTATCTGGGCCATAGGGGGGCTTTGAGAATATCCCGTTCGGACGACAACGGCCAAACGTGGAGCGAACCTGTTTTGCTTTCTCCGAAAGACGAATCTTGGCACCAGTCTGCATGCAATGTTTGGAGGGATAAGGGCAATGTGTATCTGGTGATGGAGCGCCAGATGCCGAAGAAGAAAATCTGGGGCTGGGACGTGGCGTCGACATCGCCTGTCGTAATGCGGGCAAAGGAAGATTCGGATTTGACCAAGCGCGAGAATTGGACGTTTTCAAATCCGCTTTGCATGCGCGACGCCATTGAAGGATACGAGGAGAATAATTTTCCGTGGGATTATTTCGGTGTTCCCTTTTTTGAGCACAAATATCCCGATGTCACGCGGCTTTGCACTCCCAAGAACGGCACGCGGCATCGCAACGCGTTTCCCATGGGATATCTTGAAAGCAATATAGTGCGCATACTCGACAAGAACCACTACTGGTACGACCCGAGCGGAAATACGCTCCACATTTTAATGCGCGCCAATACAGGCGGGACGGGATACGCCTGCCTGCTGAAAGCTACCGAAAACGAAGACGGCACCATAACTTTGGGATTGGAGAGCGTGCCGAGCGGGAAGAAATGCCTGTTCATTCCAAATCCCGTCGGGCAGATGAGATTCCATGTCCTTTACGACAAGAAGACGAAACTCTATTGGCTTTTGGGAAGCCAGGCCACAGATTCCATGTCGCGTCCCGAGACGCTGCCTGCCGAGCGCTATGACGCCCCGAACAACGAGCGGCATCGCATGGTGCTGTATTTCTCGAAAAATCTGGTCGATTGGTGCTTTGCCGGGCTTGTGTGCAAGAGCGAAAGTCCCAAGGAGGCGCGCCATTACGCGGCGATGGATATCGACGGCGACGATTTAATAATCCTGTCGCGAAGCGGCGACAAGAATGCAAAGGACGCCCACGAAGGAAATATGGCGACATTCCACCGGGTTAAAAATTTCCGGGATCTGGTTTATTGATTAATGCGGGGCGCCCTAAAAAAAACTTGCAAACGCAGAGCATGAGGCGTTTGATTGCAAGTTCTTACTCATAAGAAGATGAAACATACGATATCGGCATTGGTTGAAAACAAATTCGGAGTCCTTGCGAGGGTTGCCGGAATGTTTAGCGGAAGGGGTTTCAATATAGAGACTCTCAACGTCGGTCCCGTCTGCGGCGGCAAATATTCGCGCATTACCGTCACTGTCAGCGACGGCCGAAACAGCGTCGAGCAGTGTGTAAAGCAGCTGAACAAATTGATAAACGTCATAGACGTGAAGGATTTTTCCGAAGTCGGAACGTTCGTGGCGCGCGAGCTGGTCATGATAAAAGTGAAGGCTGAAGGCGCGTCGGCGCGCTCTGAAATCGTACAGGTGGCGGATTTGTTTCGGGCAAAAGTGATAGACGTGGAGAGCGCCTCGCTCATAATAGAATGTACCGGCAACCCCAATAAGATAAAGGCCTTTCTCGAAATGATAGAGCCGTTCGGCATAATTGAAATGGCGCGGACTGGCAACGTCGCGCTCGAGCGCGGGAAAAAGAATTCGGATTATTGATTTGCTTTGTCGTGGCTTCGGCGCCGATAAATGGTTTGCAATTCGGTTTGTCCGGATTTTAATTAGAATTTTAACCATCATGAAAAACATGAACTCAAAACCGGCTAAAGTATATAGGGAAAAGGACGCAGATAAAAAAGTCCTCAAGAATAAAACTCTCGCCGTCATCGGATTCGGTTCGCAGGGGCACGCCCACGCGCTGAACCTCAAGGACAGCGGCTATAAGGTCATCATAGGCCTTTATCCCAAGAGCAAATCCATAGAGGTTGCCAAGAAGATGGGCTTCAAGGTACTTCCGACTGCCGAAGCTGTCAAAGAAGCGGACGTGATTATGATTGCCGCTCCCGATATGAAGCAGCCCGACATCTATGAAAAGGATATAGCGCCAAATTTGACCAAGGGAAAAACCCTCATATTCACCCACGGATTGGCCATACATTCCGGGCTCATCAAGCCTCCTGCCGGAGTAAACGTCGTCATGGTAGCCCCCAAAGGCCCCGGACACACCGTTCGCTCGCAATACCTTGAAAACAGGGGAGTGCCCTCTCTCATAGCCGTTCACGCCGGCGGTCCAGCCGCAAAAAAAATCGCTCTCGCTTGGGCAGACGGTATCGGCGCAACCCGCGCGGGAGTTTTGGAGACCACCTTTAAGGAGGAAACCGAAACCGATTTGTTTGGGGAGCAGGCAGTTCTTTGCGGCGGCGTAAGCGCTCTCATTCAGGCGGGTTTCGAGACTCTCGTAAAGGCGGGATACAAGCCCGAAATGGCGTATTTCGAGTGCTGCCACGAACTCAAGCTGATTGTGGATCTGATAAACCAGAGCGGAATTTCCGGAATGAGGTTCTCAATTTCCGAAACTGCCAAGTACGGCGATGTCACCCGCGGCCCGCGCGTCATCACGAGCGCCACAAAGAAGGCTATGGAAAAGATACTCAAGGAAATCCAGACCGGCAAGTTCACCAAGGAGTGGGTTGCCGAATACAAGGGCGGATTGAAAAACTATAACAAGCTTCTCAAGGAAGGTGAAGCGCATCCTATAGAAAAAGTCGGCCAGAGGCTTCGCTCTCTCATGCCGTGGGCGGCAAAGGCAAATGCCAATATCAAGGGAGCCCAGGCTTCGTTTGCGGCGGTAATAAACAAGAAATAGTCTCTATTATATAAAAAAATGTTTGCCGGCTTTAATGTTTCGGTTTTCGAGCCTTAAAGCCGGCTTTTTATTATCTACCGATGAAAAGGATACGACTTGCCACCCGCGGAAGCCCTCTCGCACTAGCGCAGGCGAAAATGGCGGAGGAATGGATCCGCGGACGCCTCGGCGACGAGGCGGAATTTGAAATCGTAGAGGTCAAGACTTTGGGAGACAAGCGCCGCGACTTGTCGCTTGAAAAGAACGGGGGAAACGGTCTTTTTACGAAGGAGGTCGAGGCGGCGGTTTTGGACGGCCGGGCAGACATAGCGGTGCACAGCGCAAAGGATCTGCCAGTCGCAGACAGTGTGGGGCTGGTTGTTGCGGCATGCCTTCCCAGAGACGCTTCGCGCGATGTTCTCATTACACGGCAAGACGTTTCCGTCCCGGCTTTAATAGCAACCGGAAGTCCGCGCAGGCGCGCCCAATTAAAATCGCTTTTCCCACAAGCGGTTTGGACCGAGTTTCGCGGGAATGTGGAAACCCGCTTAAAGAAAATAGCCCTCGGATCTGCCGATGCCACGGCGCTTTCGGAAGCCGGCTTAAAGAGACTCGGAATAGACGGATTTGAAGGATTGAAATTTACTCCCATAAAGCTTGATATATGCGTTCCCGCGGCGGGGCAGGGTATAATAGCTTTGCAGTGCAGGGAGGAAGATGCGGCATTCTGTCGGAATTTTACAGATGTTGAAACGGGCGAGGCTCTCGCTCTGGAGCGCGAATTCCTCCGCGCGCTCGGCGGAGGATGCCAGACTCCGTGCGGCGCGAATTTCGACGGGATATTGTTTAGATTTTTTCACGAGCATGCCGGTCTTCAAAAAATATCGCTTCCGCGGGAATCTTCTTTGGAGGATAAGCTTAAAACCGTCCGCGAAATAGCTCTTGCAATAGAATAGAATAAGAAACAAAATTTTTCATTGTGATTTATGAAAATTTCAAAGGCAAAATTTGAAAGTTTTAGAAAATGGCCGCACTTTGACGCTTCAGATGTATCGGCAGTTGGGAAAATTCTGCTGAGCGGAAAAATCAACCGCTGGACGGGAAATAAAAATATCGAGTTTGAAAGCAAAATGGCGGAATTCGCCGGCGTCAAGCGGGCGATAGCCGTATCAAACGGAACGAGCGCTCTCGAATTGGCCCTCGTAGGAGTCGGCATGCGACCGGGCGACGAGGTGATTGTGCCCTGCCGCACTTTCATGGCGTCAGCCAGCTGCGTGGCTGTAAGGGGCGGCATACCGGTGGTGGCAGACGTCGATATCGACAGCCAGGATATCAGCATTGATTCCATAAAAAAACTTCTCACAAAAAGGACGCGCGGGATAATAGCAGTTCATCTGATGGGTTGGCCCTGCGATATGGATCCCATCATGAAGTTTGCCCGCGCTAATAATCTCTGGGTAATAGAAGATTGCGCGCAGGCGCATGGCGCCAAATATAAAGGGCGTCCGGTCGGGGGCATCGGAGATGTCGGGGCCTGGTCGTTTTGTCAAGATAAGATTATAACAACGGGGGGAGAAGGCGGCGCCGTCACAGTCAATGACGAGGCAGCATACAGGCGAATGTGGGCTTACAAAGACCACGGCAGAGACTATGAAAAAGTGTACTTTGCCAAGCACCCAGATGGCTTTAAGTGGTTTCTGGAAAGTTTCGGAACAAATTTCCGCATGACCGAAATGCAGGCTGAACTCGGAATTCGAGGGCTCTCAAAACTCGAAAAATGGTCGCGTATTCGCGCTTCAAACGCCGATTCTTGGCGAAAGGTTTTGGAAAAATTCCCATGCGTTCGCGTGCCGGATATTCCGAAGGATATTGTTCATGCCAATTATAAATTTTTCTTTTTTACGCGCCCCGAACTCTTAAAGCGGGGCTGGAGCGCTGCGAGGATTATAAGGGAGATGAATGCCCGCGGGATACCGGCATTTAGCGGGACGTGCTGGAATATATCGCAAGAGGGTTGCTTCAAGCGTTCAGGACTTTCAAAGAGCGAAAAGGAGCTTCCCAATGCCGCCGCTTTGCGCGATACATCTGTGATGCTTTTAATTCACCCAACGATAACAAAATCAGATATGGAAGCTGCCGGAAAGGAATTGGAAAAAATACTTTCCCAGGCACAAAAATAACCTTCTTTTGAAACTTATAGAAGTTTTTAGTTATATATTCATTATGTAATATGAGATTTCTTATTGCATATTTTGCTCTTTTGCTCTCATTCTTTTTCGCGGGAAAAGCAGAAGCAATCATACTTTATGGCAAAGGAAACGATGAGAATCTGTCTCCTCCTTCAGGTTCGGAAAAACTTGAGGCTTTGCCTTTTTATTCGGTCGTCAGAGTCTTTACAAGCGGGGTTAACTACGGGTCTGCCGTATACCTCGGCAACGGGTTTTTTATTACGGCAAACCATGTAAAAACTGATCCATCGTCGAGCGCGGTTTCTCTCGACGGAAAAACTCTTTATCCTGTGGCGCCGTATTTTACCCACGTGAGAATTGCCGATAAAGTGGACGCCAAAATATTCTATGTCGATTCAACGTCGGGGATACTTTCCAAATTGACGAGCGCTTCTATATACTCGTCGGCTTTGTTTTCCGGACAGCAGTTTTATGTCGTTTCCGGTGGGCTCGGCCGCGACAATCAAACCCCTGTTGGCAGCGCGGTCGTGCCATGGGGAGACTATTCGACTCTCGCGATCCGCTGGGGTACAAATCTGGTCAGCAATCGCGGAACGATAGCCGACCAAACGGGGGAAAATTCGTATTCCGGGTACGTCGCCACTCTCGATTCGGACGCTGGGGACGACGAAGCATCGCTTGCGGAAATGGACTCCGGGGGGGGTATGTTCTATTACAACCAGATCTTTAGAAGATGGTATTTGGCGGGAATCGCGACGGGAGTTTCAGCTTCAGATAAAAGCTCTTTTTCAGACGGGGAAACGGAGGGAGACAACAATATATATTTGAATTTGTCGGCCTACCGCTCTCAGATAAGCGCGGTGACTTCCCAAATACCGTCGGGCTTCGAAGTGTTTGCCTACCAAAACATGCCTAACTCCTCCGCGGAGGACAGAGCTCCGGAAGCCTCTCCATATTCAGATGGATTTTCAAACCTTGAAAAATACGCTTTGGGGCTTCCAATGGACAGGGCTGCCTCTCTTGCTGATATTCCGCTTTTCAAAGTGGGGGTCTATAATGGAACGGCAAAACTTTCATTCCCGCTTAGAATTTCGGCAAATGATGTTTCGGTAAAAGTATTAGTTTCCCGCGATTTGACAAATTGGACAGAAACTGAGGCTGCAAAAGTTTCCGAAACGGAATCTTTCGGCTTGTGGGAAGCAGGGGTAGAAACTTCAGCAAAATATCCGGTTTTTTTCAAACTGGAAATTTCTAAGGCAACTAATCTGTAAATTTTATATTTTTAGTGTGCTCTCCGACTTTTACGCATTTTGAAAACGGATTTATTTCCCTTCCGAAATATTTTATACCTTTTAAGGTGATTCCGTCGACATCGTGCGCTTCGTCGTGTCCGCGAATGTATATGATTCCGTTAAAGCCTTCTTCCTTGCCGTTGACACGTAGATCCTCCAAAAGGCAGTTGCGTATGCGGCCGGCGGTTTTGTAGTCGCGGTATTTGAGTATTCGCGGATTCGCCATCAGCGTGATTATATCGTTTCCGTTTGAGCGCACGTCGATAGATTTAAAGCTGACGTTTTCCATCGTGGTTTCTATCGCCGGCTGCAGCCATATTAACGCGTTTGCCCAATAGGCTTCGGGCTTGTTGTACACAAAGCTGTAAAAAGGTATGTATATGTTTTCGGCGGCGATATTCCGCATCGCCGGGGCGGAACATTCATAGCCTATGCGGAATATATTTGCGCGGTCTGTCCAAAACATGCAGTTGTAGATGCGCAAATTCTCGCAGGGGAGGCGCGACGAGTCCATGCCTTTAACAGCTATGATATCGTCTTGGGCGCGTGCGAAACAGTCCTCTATGAGTACGTTTCGTGAGTTGCAGATGTCGAAAGCATCGTCATTCAGCATTCGAGAACAGCAGATTTTTACATTTTTTATCTCCGCTTCGTCGCAATTGTCTATGACGAACGTCCACGCAAAACTGTTTCTCAATATAATCCCCTCGGCGTAAAAATTTTTGCCGTCCTCCATCTTTAAAAGGCTTAGGGGAACTCCGTTTCTGTCATTTCCGAGCCCGAAGCGCTTTATGTCCCCTCCGTCGATAATTCCCCTGCCGCGTATGCTTACTCCGTCTCCGGACGCGAATACGGACCCCTTTAAAACGCAGCCGCCCGCCAGATAAAGAGTTTGTCCGGCTTTGACTACAACCGGCTTATCAGGGGAATGAACGCCTGCACCGTAGTAAATTATATTATCGCTGCCGGATTTGGGAGCGTCTTTCTCCAATGGATTTGCAAATATTATCAAGGGAAAATTTCTCTCATCGGGAGCGACTATTGCTTTAAAAGGTTTATCGGCGGAAAATTTTAAGGTTTTGTCGCCTACTTGAACGGCGCTGAATTTATCGGGAAGAAGCTTAAGATTTGAAAATGAATGCTTGGGAGATTCCACTTGTATGTCGACTCTGCCTTCGCAATCAAAATAAGCGAAGAAATACTCTTTCCCGTTAAATTCGTCTTGGGCTTTGTAGATATCTACTTTTTTGCCGTTTGCTGTTAAAATATATTCTCCGTCAACGCGTTCGCCTTCAGGGGCGGGATATGTGACGACAACGCCGGATCCCCGGGAGCCTCCTGTTTCGCCATTTGCCTTTAGGCATAGAAAATAAAACAAGGGCAATATAATTGCTGAAGCATTAAGCACTCTCTGTAAATAGATTATCATATATAGAATTTGTTAAATTCAATTATAAATGCCAAATTGTTTGAGAGATGTAAAGAAGAAGTTTAAATTCAAAAAGTTTGCTATTTTTCGCTTTTTGAAATTTCGGAAAATTTTTTCCCGCCCTTATTGGCAAGTATTTTTATTTTAGATTCTGGATTGACTATCTTCTTGGCGATAATGTCTTCCTCGCATATTTTCGCCACGAGAATTTCCTGCTGCTTATACCTCTCCCTATCGTAGGTAATGTATATCGATCCGTCCGCGGATTGCGATGCGTCGGGATAGCTGAGCGACGGGCGCTCGTCGAGCAGAAGTCCGCCTTTCCAGGTTTTGCCGTCGTCTTCGGATATGTAAGCTAACATTTTATTGCGCGGAAAACGCACGGCATCTGCCTTGCCGCGTGGTTTCCCTTTTATCCAACCGGCGTTGTTTGCGTCGTTTATTACGAGAAGAAGATTGCCTGAATTGAGGCGCGAAATGTGAAACCGCGTTCCGCAGGCGGGTATGCGCGAATCTTTTATTTTTGAGAATGTCAACCCGCCGTCGTGCGAGAAGGCTTCCACGATCCCGCAGTTCCCGAAGCTTCGAATCTTCATGGATCCGTCTTTAGCCCTTTCAAAAGTCGGCCTGGTGTTGGCTCTTGCCAATAGCCATAGCGAGCCGTCGTTTCTCTCCACAAACATGTGTTCGGGAAAATAGCTGTCGGGAATCTTCACGGTGTTTATTGTCTCGAAAGTTTTTCCGCAGTCTGATGTTTTTAAAAGCGACGCGCCTTCTCTAAGGGAAAATGAATCATTTGCGTGGCTGGTTTGAAATAGGGCTGTAGGAAAGATCCAGTCTCCGTTCTTTAGTGCGGTCGGCTTATTCATCATTACTCCGTCGGCAATCCGGCGGGGCTTGCTCCATACGGGCGTTTCCGCTTCCGGGTCGTCGCATTGTATATACCATACGCCGCCTCGCCTGTCCCACATGCCGCGGTTAAATTTTTTCGGAGAGCTTCCGTCAAATTTGTACAATCCGCTAGATTGCGCCCAGAATATGCGTATCGATCCGTCCGGCGCGCGCCAGACTGCCGGGTCAAACAGGCGAATTTTGCCGCAGTGCGGAGATTTTATCGTCATTGCTACGTCAGTCCATTTTTGGGCGGATTTGTCTCCATAGGCTACCATTATATAATTGTCAGGAAGTTCTGTTTCCCCGTTTCCATACCACGCCAGAAATATGCGCTTGCCGTTTTGGCTTGCGGCGATGCTTGGAATCCCCTGGAAGGGAACTCTTCCAAGCATCCCGTCTCCGGAGGGATTCGTATCTACTATTGCGGGCGCGTCGGCGAGTTCATATAGGGCGCGGGCGTCGGCGAAGTTTGGAGATTTCTCGCTTATGGGTGGATAGAGCATTTTATCGCCCGCGCACGAAGTGAAAAGCAGCATAAAAATAAATATCCATGTAATGGGATATTTATGGCATATGAACCCTATAAAAGAAGTTTTTCCGTTCTTTATAAATGTTGCTATCATAGGTAATGGTTTCCAATGTTTATTCCGTCGAGATGCTGTGTCTTTTAGTTCGAATTTTTTTATTTTGGGGACAGACAAGCCTCTTTAAATGTTTCCGGAGTTTGTCCAATATCCGTTCCTTTTCATTTTTTAGGGTAAAAAGCTTCAAAAATGGCAAAACAGTTTTTTGATAAAAAGTTTTATCTGATTTTTGTCAAGCCTCTTTTATTTATTTATATGGCCGCGATAAATCGGCACGGGGGAACTACGGAGCGCCATGATAGATTGACATACTGTCTCACGGGAAATGCTCGGTGTGCGAAGGATATAGAAATAAGTTTAATGCATTGCGAAGGAGGAGGAGCGATGCAGAGATAGGCTTCTTCAGATAAGCAAATCTTTAAGCTTGAAAATGCGGTGCGTTAATTGAAAGATAACAAACGTATGAAAAAACGGTTAATAATGTCAGCTGCCGCGTTGATAGCCATTATTGGGGTATGCGCGTGCGGGAGGAAAGAAAACGCGGAAGACGGCTTCAAACCGCTCTTCTCTTCTGATTTGTCGAACGCCACATTTGAGCAGGGCGTTTGGACTATGGATAAAGATGGCATTCTGCGGGCGACGAAAGACGTTCCCATATTTACAAAGGACGATTACGGCGATTTTGAGGTTGTCTTCGACTTTATGATAACAAAGGACGCCAATAGCGGCTTCTTCTTTCGCTGTGAGGATCCCAAGACTTATATTGCAAAATCGTTGGAAGTGCAGATTGCCGATAGCTCGAACAAAGAATTTTCGCAACGCACTTGGACTTGCGGATCGTTGTTCGGTTGCGTGCCGTCGGAGTTCGACACGGTCCTCGAATTTGGGAAGTGGCACAACATGCGCGTTGTAAACCGCGGGACAGTCGTAGATGCATGGCTGAATGGCAAACATGTAATGACGATGGATTCGTCTAAATGGACAGACAACAAGGTTGGTCCTGACGGGACAGTCATTCCGCCGTGGTTGGCGAAGTATCCCAAAAGCGAATTGCCCTTAAAAGGGAAACTCGGATTTCAGGGCAAACACGGCAAGGCTGAATGTCTATTGAAGAACGTCAAAGTAAAAACCTTAAATTGAGTTTTTCCTTTTAGAAAAATGCCGGTTTGAAACTTGCGGTTTCGATCTTAAATAGGTCGAAGCCGTTTTATTTGTTTCTGTTAAAATCGACCCGATATACAATAAAGCCCGCAATCGCTAGTTGTAAGCGATTGCGGGCTTTCAAAGGTGGAGCCAGCTGTCAGGCTTGAACTGACGACCTGA
>CASFWX010000002.1 GCA_949298545.1 uncultured Verrucomicrobiota bacterium
AGCAAGATTGTAAACCTCCCCTAATACAATTTCGGCGCGGGAGGGCAGAGCGTCCAATTTAAAAGAATTTCTATAGACGGCTTCTCCCGAAAAATGCCTTACGCCAAAATCCTGATGCTTGCTCAAATCAGTTAAATTATCCATTGAAATTTCATCTGGAGCACCGCGTCCAGATTGAAATGCTATTTGCCACGATCCGCATATTTCCATTGAGTTTTTCGGCGATGACGGTTTCGGAACAGCATCGCTATTCCCCTTAAATACGACAAAGACTGAACCGTGTTTGGGAAGCTTTATATCCACCTCTACCCTTCCATCTTCAAGGACGCGCCAACTATCCGGAGCCGATCGCGAGCCGTCCACTGCGTTCCATAATTCAGGAATGCCCTTGGCGTCAAAAACAACTTTTTTAGAGCCTTCCCCGCATAGGAAAAATATATCGTTTTCACCGCGGCGAACTATGTATTCAAAGTCGCCTACACATGCGGGAATGAGATTTTCTTTTGCATAGTCCGCAAAATCTGAACCGTCCCAAAGTTCGCCGACAATTTCCGCAATCCCCGCGTCTTTCTCGCCCAATCCCGGCGACCCCACCGGCTTATTGCGAGGCGCGCAAAATACTGGCAATCCAGCCCTCTTAAACTCCAATATTTTCGCCAAGGCTGCGGGAGATACCCTGTCAGACAGCAAATCTACGTAAAGCGCTTTGTAGCTCATTCCGCTATTTAATTTAAGCAAGCCCCCCTCCACTTTTGCGGAACCGAGCAAAATTTCATTGTTAATAGTATCAAACTTTAAAGGATAAAATTTATCGGCGCCTTTTTTAGGCATTACTTTTACTTTCCTGTCCCAGTAATTTTTTCCATACCACCCCTCATAGGGGACGTCGCCCTCATAAAGACAAAAATCTGATTGCGCTTCGCCATAACGAAGCATATATTGGCAACGCGCCAAATATTTCATAAATTCTCCACTTTGTTTATGCCAAGTGACATTGCGATTAAAATGGGTCCCGGCAAAATATTCTATGCCCGGCAGCCCATACTTCTTAGGAGATGATGTAAAAGTGTGGAGTATGGAAAAATTTACTCCTTGAACAAAAGACTTATCACCGAAAAACTTTAGAAACGATGGATACATGCTCCAATGTCCCCTCATATGTGTAAAAGACTCCTGGGCGACAAATTTCTTTCCGTATATTCTCGCAGCCGACGCTATCGGACGGACTAAATATCTTCCCTCTTTTCGCGGATCATCCCAGTCAAAATCCTCCCAAAACTCACCTTGAGGCATATCGTTCAATCCGAGGAAAGCCAGCTGATCCGCCTCGCCGAACACTTCAGGCTTGCGAACCCACGGGCCGCCAGATTCCGAGTGCCATTTTAATCCGTCGCGATGGGCGAGTTCCCCCATCGTAAAATAAAAGTTTTCCTTAAAGCAGTTATTTCTGGCTCTGCGAAAATCCGTAAAAAACCGCTTGGTTTTCTCAGGAGTGGAAATTTCAAAACCGCACAAAGCAGGCAGCCATTTGCGAATATCATATCCGCGGTCTTTTTCAAAAAATTTGTCGAAACCGTGCGACCATGTCGGGACAGAACCTTCCCAGCTGACATTGTAAAAATGCGATATTGTTTTTCCCAAAGCATCGGGAAAGCGTTTTTTGAATTCGCTCATAAATCTCTCGTAGTGGGCGGTAACTGCGTTTTTGTCGAGAATATCGACATCGCAATCCCGTCCTTCGAGAACTGTGTACGACACCTGCAACAAAGCCCAGTCTCCATCGTCTGGAACACTCCAATTTATTCTTCCCGACAGCGCACTTCCGGTCAAATCCACCACCTCCTCTGCCCTGCGCAATCCATCAGACGATTTTCCACCGATACTGCGCCCCGAAGTTGCCGCCATTGTGTATGCGCCGTCCCCGGCGGAGATCCATTCGCTCTCCGATATTTTTTCACCCGCGTACTTGACTGCAAAAGTCGCGACATTCCATGAAAACTCGGAAGATGGCTTGGGAATTTCTCCATTGTAAACGCCGTTCAGGGGTATTAACTTATATACAAGCTGTTTTGGAACGTCTCCGCCAAGTTTCCACGGACCCTTTAAATTCCCTCCACAGGAACTGAGATTTATGCTCATTTTCAATCCCAGCCGTTCGCATTCTGACACGGCATGGCTCAAATTGTCGAGCCAAAGTTCACTCATATATTCGCAAAGCGGTTTGGGATATATCAAATGCTTTTCGTCCTCCCAATATCCGCGATTGTCGAAAAATAGCACGCCGGATACTCCCATGCTTTTAATGGCTTCCAAATCTTCAGTTATAGATTCCTTGTCGACATTGCCGTTCAACCACAGCCAATAGACCCATGGCTTGCAGTCGTCAGTGGGATTTTCAAATTTCTTATAATCTATATCTGCAAGTGCCAAATAACTTGAAACCAACAAGAAAGTATAAAATATTTTTTTTAACATATTCATGCTATCCCCCTTCTACTTATCTCTGATGAATAAATATAAAAATGTTTTTATAAGAATGTTTTTCGTTTTTAAAGATTTTTCTATTTAAACTTGGTTTAACATGAATACAAAATCCCGCAAATGTGCAACTACATTATTACATTTTATTTTTTTCCAAACTGCGCGTTAAGCTTCACATCGCAAGCTATCGTAAAATACGCCAATAGCATTTGTTCAGGGAGAGACCTACCCAATACATATTCCGCACTCCGGGCTTCCATGGAACGCTTCGTAATTCTTGCAAAGCCGCGCCTGAAATATGGCGCTTAGAATATCGCGCGTATGCTGCGCGCCAACTCGGCGGGAGGCTCCGCCAAGGCCTCCGGAGAGACTCTGAACACGTCGTGGGCCATGCCGCCCTCGGTATTGATGCGCGCGAATTCGACGTCGTACCTGCATTCGTTGATGGTTCGCGCGATTTTCCAAAGCAGACCCACCCTGTCGGGAGCGCGGACTTCGAGCATAAACTTATCGCCGTCCCTCCGCAATGAAACCTCCGGCGAAACGCCCCGCCTGCGCGACGACCGTTCCCCGTAAAATAGGGCGTTTATTTCGGCATCCCGCCTGCGCTCGCCCGAAAGGACTGCATAGACGCTCCTCGCAAAATCGGCCTTCATGCGCGAATTGGCAGAAGCCCCGCCGACGATGCCAGAAACGTAAAAAGTGTCTATTGTAATTCCGTCCGGGCGCGTCAATATCTTTGAGCCCAGTATGTCGAAGCCCGACAAGGTTAATACGCCCGCCAGTGTTGCAAACAAGCCCGATCGGTCCGTCGATACGACGCAGAGGCTCGTTTGCCCATTCCCGTCCCTCCAGTCGATTACGGGGAGCGAAGACTTTGAGCTTTTGAGCTTTGATATCAATCCGACATGCGACACGATATCGCCGCGCCCGTGCGATGCAAAATATTCGAGCGGGAGATTTTCCATGTGTTCCCTCAAGGCGTCCTCCATGCCGGCGAGCTCCCCGCTTTCCTTTATTTGCCTGAACAACTTTTCCCTTCTTCTTCCGTAAAGGCTGATTCTCTCCTCTGCCGTAGAGCGCAAATGTGAAAGCGCGGCTTTATAGAGAGCCATATGCAAGCCCTGCTTATAGGAATTCCAAAAAGTCTCGCTCGTTGCCATGGCATCGCAAAAGGTCACCACAGTCAGAAACTTCAATCTTTCAGCATCGCCGACAATTTCGGCAAATCGCGCGGCAGAACGCTCGTCGTCGACGTCGTTCGACTGCCAAAAGCGCGACATTTCCAAATGCTTTCTAACTATAAAAAGTATCGTTTCGGCGTCGTCGCCGGATATTCCAAAGCGCTTGAGCAAACGTGCACCTATCTCCGCTCCAACCTCCGCGTGCCCGCGAACGCCGTCCGCTTTCCCGATGTCGTGAAGAAATAGCATGAGGTACGCCAATTCAGGATTGTCCGACGAGAGGAGTATCTCCCTATACTGCTGGCGCACGGCGTCGTCAGGGGAGGCATTAAAAATTTTATCGAGCTCCGCTATCGAGTTGAGGGTGTGGATATCTGCGGTGTAGCGGTGGTAAAACTCGTGCTGAACCATGCAAGTTATATCCCGAAACTCCGGAACAAACTCCCCTAATACTCCCCAGTAATGCATTATTTCAAGCGCCGGAAACACGTTTCCCGCGCGCGTGAGAATCTTGACGAACTCGCTGTTTGCACCAGGATCCGAGCGCAGTTTGCTGCTTATCAAGCCGCGCGAATCTTTTAAAAGGACTTCCAATCTGTCGTCGGGAGCGGCACCATACTCCTGGCATATCGAAAACAGCCGGATCAAACGCAACGGATCCGCGCGGAATGGATTGAAAAGGGTTCCTCCCAAAGCGTTTACCGAGACCTCTCCCCTCCAAATCGAAAAACAATCCGCAAAAAACTTTCTGTTCCCCGGCCTTCTATATCGGAGTTGAGGCATGCTCGAAAGAACGTCGTCGGGAAGCTTCAGTCCCATTCGCTTGCGGGCAGCTTTTGCGACTGTATCGACTACCCTGAATGAATAGTAGAGCTTCATCATAAACGCCTCCACTCTGGCGTCCTCATCAGGCCCATGGAACCCGAGATCCGAAGCTATCCGGGGCTGTATTTCCAAATCGAGAATGTCGCTTTGGCGCCCCGTGGCGTAATGGAGGTCGTTGCGGACGCGCAAAATAAAATCGTGCGCGCGCAAGAGCTTCGAGTACTCCGATACGGATATCATCTTTCTCCGCGCCAACTCTCTAATGTCAGATTTGCCGAAATTCAAATAGGTCTTCCAACACATCGTTTGAAAATCGCGCAGCCCCCCGATTCCGTTTTTTACATTGGGCTCTTGCAAATAGGGGGTCCAAGCGTATTTTGCATGCCGGTCGCGCTTGAGGCGCATCAGTGCGTTGAAATGCTCCCCAGCCATCGACGCGCACAATGAATCGAAACTTTTTCGGAATGCCGAATATATATTTTTATTTCCGGCTATGAGGCGCGAATCTATCATGGCGTTCCTCGAGAGCATGTCGGATCTCGCGTCGGAAATGGTCTCGCGCACGCTTCGGCTCGAGTGCCCAAGCTTGAGGCCGCAATTCCAAAGCGGATACATAATCTCGTCGACTATCGCCGTTTTCAAGCCCTCGCCCGCGCGCCCGTCGTAGAGAAACATTATGTCCACATCGCTATTCGGGCAAAGTTCCCTTCGCCCGTATCCCCCGACTGCGACAACGCAAAATCTCTTTCCCAACGACCTCCCCTTGTCCCTGCGCCTGCGCACAAATCCGTCGACGAGGAACTCCACTATTCTGTCTATACACAGAGAGTGGGCGGCGCACACGCGCATGCCGCCAGCGCCGTCGAAATGCGCGCGCATTATCCTCGCATATGCGTCGCGCAGGCAGGCGGATATTACATCGCCCACCGGCTTGTCGCGGCGCAGCTTGCGCCGGCACATTTCGGATACGTCGTTGTAAAGCCTGTTTATTTCTCTCATCTTATGTATTCGACACTACTAAAATGGATTAAGCTCACGCCTCCCGGCAAAATCCGCTGCAAATACGACCCCATAATTGCATGCGCCCATTTTATACCACGAACCGATAAGTTTTTTACGTCTCCTATTTAACCCGACTATCATGCTTTGCAATTTTTAATTGGAAAAGAATTTTATCCGTCAATGGAAAATCACATCTCGCATATGTGAAAAAATAATTGTATTTCCGAAAAAAAATGACATATAAAAATAAAAATTCAACTATCCCCTTATGGAAGACGAAATTTCAAAAAATGATAAGGGCGGATCCGCCCTTCTGCCCGCGCTCGGGATTCTCGGCCTCGGAATAGGCGTAATATCGCTCGCATTGAGCATATTCTGCCTCTCAAAAATGGGAGACGCCACAAGCGACTTCAATGACAAATTTGAAAAAGCAGCCTCCCTCTCGCTCGAAATTAAAAAGATCAGCGACCGGGTGGATTCCATAGCGCTCCAGCTCGAGTCCATAAAATCGACCGACAATTCGCGCGTTGCGGACCTTGCCAAAGAAATAAATTCCGCCATGGGGCAAGTCGGTCAGGCGCTTCAAAAACAGGCCGGCCAAATAGAGGAAAACCGCAAGGCCATAGAAGAGGTCGCGCGGCGGGCGAATTCTGCGAGGCGCAGCGATGCGGCAAGCGCGTCTGAAACTGCCCAATCCTCAAGCAATGGCGCAAG
>CASFWX010000003.1 GCA_949298545.1 uncultured Verrucomicrobiota bacterium
TCCCCAAAATCCGCGATTGGAATTCTACATTTTAACGAGAGTCGCCCCCCATGTGAGCCCCGCCCCGAACGCCACAAAGAGGACGTACGAACCCTTGCTAATCCGATTTGAACGAATGGCGGAATCGAGCGCTATTGGTATCGACGCCGACGATGTATTTGCGCAATCCTCCATATTCAAGAAAACTTTTTCCATCGGGATATGGAGGCGCTTTGCCACGCTTTCAACTATTCTGACGTTGGCTTGATGCGGTATCATTAGGGAAACTTCCGAAGCGGAAACTTCGCACAAATCGAGGACTTCAAGCGCCTTATCCTTCATAATTTGAACGGCGTGCTTAAATACCTCCTTGCCGTCCATTTGCAAAAAGTGAAGCCCTTTTTCAACCGTTTGGCGAGTTGGAGGCATCAATGATCCCCCCGCCGGAAGCCGAAGCATGGCGTTGTCGGATCCGTCGGCTCCGAGCACAGAGCCGAGTATGCCGATATTCGGCTCGTCGGACGCGCTCAAGACCACTGCTCCCGCCCCGTCTCCGAACAATACGCATGTCGACCTGTCGTTCCAATCGACCATAGCGCTTATCTTTTCCGAACTGACTACTAGAGCGTTGCGGTAAAGTCCCGATTGCATCATGCGCGCCGCGACTTCAACGCCGTAAACAAACCCGGAACATGCCGCTTCGAGGTCGAAGCACGGTATGTTGTTGCGTATGCCGAGCTTGGCTTGGAGTATGCAAGCTGTCGAAGGGAAAAGCATATCGGGAGTGACCGTCGTGACAATGACCAAATCCATGTCGGCAGGAGTCAATCCCGCCGATTCTATGGCGCGCAGCGACGCCTTAAGAGCCATGTCCGAAGCCGCTTCCCCTTCGGCTGCAATATGGCGGCGCTTGATGCCGGTGCGGGCATAAATCCACTCGTCTGAAGTATCGAGAAATTTTGCGATGTCGTCGTTCGATACGACTTTTTCGGGAAGGTATGAACCAGTTCCGCGAATCACCACTGATTTGGGCATTGTAGATTTCATAACTTGGATAAAATATTTCTTCCAAAGGTTTGTTTTTTTCAAAAGCGTCCGCCTAAAATGCTTCGCGCGACGCGAAATCTCATTTTGAATCCGACAGCCAGACCTCCACCGAATCTTTTTCACCTGAAGCGCAAGCCTTATTCTGCTGGCGGACGAGCTTTAATCGGTTGACGTCCTCGCGTATGCGGTCGTTCATCTTTTTTCTAAGGCACCTGAGGGTGATGTGGAGCGCGCCGGCTATCTGCTTGCTGTTGCTCGATCCGTGCGCCTTGACAACCAAACCGTTCAGGCCCAAGAACGGAGCCCCAGAAAACTTGTCAATCGGCAGACGCTTTTTTATGTCTTTGAATGCCCCTTTCGCCAAAAATATTCCGAGCTTGCGGACCCAGCTTTTGCAGATTTCCTCTTTTAGGATATCCTTGAGCATGTGCGCGCAGCTCTCGAGAGACTTGAGAACCACGTTTCCCGTGAAGCCGTCGCAAACGACGACGTCGAAATCGCCATCGAAAAGGTTGAATCCCTCAAGGAGGCCGCCGTAGTTTATAACGCCGCGCTGCTCTTTGAATAGCCTGTGGGCATTTTTCACAATGGTATTTCCCTTGCCATCTTCAGTCCCGTTGCTTAAAAGCCCAACGCGAGGATTGCTTATGCCCAGGGCCACATGCGCGTAATTCGCCCCGAGTATGGCGTTGTCGACGAGAGTCTCTGGGCGAGGATCGGGCGAGGCGCCGACATCTATCATCACAAAATTTCTCGATTTTCCCGGAATTACCGTTCCAAGAGCCGGACGCTCCACCCCGTCCATCGGGCGCAGTTTCACCGTTCCCCCTGCCATCAACGCCCCGGTATTTCCGCAGCTTAAAACAGCGTCCGCCGTGCCGAGCTTGACTATCTCTATGGCGCGCATCATTGAGGAATCGCGCTTGGTCTTCATCGCCTGCACTGGTTTTTCGTCCATAGAAATCACCTGCGAGGCGTTGTAAACTTTTACGCGGCTATCGCGGAGCAGCCCGTTGCGCAAAAGCAAGGGAGAAATCACCGGTTCGCTGCCGACGACGACTATGTTATAGTCAGCGGATTTATCCTCCGATAGAGCGCGTTTAATGCCCGCGATGACTTCTGAAGGCCCCAAGTCGGAACCCATTACATCGACGGCTATTGTGTAAACGCTTTTCACGAAGGCTGGCTTTTATCTAATCCCGTACAAGAAAAACGCGGGAATTATCACGAAAATAACCCCGCATTACAATGAAAAAGTCCGAAAGTGCGAAACTTTTAGACCTTAACGGTAATGACTTGCCTGCCGCGATAAGTTCCGTTGGAGGGATTTACCCTGTGCGACACGAAAAATGTTCCGTCCGAAGGATCCTTGGCGACCTGAGGAAGCTTGTAATTGTTTGCGGCGCGGCGCAAGCGCGTGCGCTGTTTCGACTGTTTGCGTTTTGGCTGTCCCATTTTCTTACCTTTTAAAATTCAAGAAAGTGTCAGACCTTACGGCGGTACTTTGCCTTGTCAAGCCATTTATTTCTCATAAAAAACTCCGCCAAATTTTGCAAGGCCCCGCCTCTTCCGTTTGCCGCGCGATTTTTCAAGATCCGCCAAACGCCGTTTTTTTTCAGGAAAATTTTGTTGAATAGCACGCAAAAATACCTTATTGCATTCAGAAATTTTAACCTATCAAGGCAACATACTATACTAAAAGAAAAGGATATAAAAATGTCAACACGCAGAAGTTTTCTCAAGAGTGGCGCAGCACTCGGAGGAATGATGATTCTCCCGACATGGAGCATAGGAAAAACAAAAGGTCCCAATTCAAAATTGAATGTGGCCTTCGTTGGTGTCGGAGGCAGAGGTGAAGCCGCTGTCAATCAGATTTCAAAGCTCAAAGATGAAGCAAACCTGGCCGCATTCTGCGACGTTCTCGATGACGGAGATCTCGGACAAAAGTGGTATAAGTCCGCAAGTTATTCATATAAAAGATTTCCTCATGTTCCGCGCTTCCGCGACTACCGCGTAATGCTCGATAAATTCGACAAATATATCGATGCGGTCGTTGTTGCGACTCCCGACCACATGCACTATCCAATAGCCGCATGGGCGATCGCAAAAGGCAAAGCCGTATATTGTGAAAAACCCCTCACCCGCACTATCTGGGAGGCCGAAGAACTCAAAAGACTTGCAAAGAAGGCCGGGGTTATAACCCAAATGGGCAACCAGGGCCATACCAACGAAGGCTGGCGCCTCGTAAAAGAATGGTATGAAGCCGGAATTTTAGGACAAATAGAAGACATCTATTGCTGGACAAACCGCCCGATTTGGCCGCAGGGAGAATTGACTATGCCTCCCGCCCAAAAAGTCCCCTCCACGCTCGACTACAAACTCTGGCTCGGCGTGGCCCCATGCCAGCCATACAACAAAGCCATACTTCCATTCAACTGGAGAGGACTTCGCAATTACGGAACGGGCGCAGTCGGCGATATGGGTTGCCACTTCCTCGATGTGCCATATTCCGGACTCGATTTGGGCTTCCCGTCGAGCATAGTCGCCGAATCGACACCCTTCAACGATTACAGCTGGCCGAGCGCAGCCTCGAGCGTCATGACTTTCACAAACAAGAGGGGAGTCGATAACCGCATACGCCTGCACTGGTACGACGGCGGAAGAAGGCCGAAGAAAATAAAGAGGGTTGACGAAGCATTCCTGAAAGATCCGCGCAACAACAACTGCACGTTCATCGTCGGGACAAAGGCGACCGTAAAAACAAACGAATACGGAAGCGGAACCATGATTTACCCCCGCGAGAAGATGGTTGAAATGGTTAGGAGCAAAGCCCTTCCCCCGAAATCCATCGAGCGCTCGAAAGACGCCAACAATCCGCACGCAGAATGGGTGCACGCCTGCTTGGAAGGCAGGCAATGCCCAGGCGGTTTCGACTACGCCGCTCCATTTACGGAAATGGCTCTCCTGGGCATGATCGCCATCACACAGCCCGGGAAAGAACTGAGGTATATGCCCAGAACTATGGAGTTCCTCGACAATCCGGAAGCGACCAGGCAGGTGCGCTCCCTCTATGATTACAAGCAGGAATTCCTCCCATCGAGAATCAGATTGTAAAAACAAAGAAAAATTT
Organism: uncultured Verrucomicrobiota bacterium; assembly: GCA_949298545.1. Lineage (GTDB taxonomy): Bacteria > Verrucomicrobiota > Verrucomicrobiia > Opitutales > Intestinicryptomonadaceae > Merdousia. The sequence goes on from CASFWX010000003.1 coordinate 4,157, forward strand.
TTGCGAGCTTCGCCGATTTCATTTCGGCGAAGCTTTTTTTTAGCCGAAATTTCCCATTTGCATATTGCCATAAAAAAAGTCTGGACAAATTCTTTAAAAGTGAGTCAATTCATATTTTACGAAAATGGCCGAAAAGAAAAAAATTGTATTTTTATGCACGGGGAACGTGTGCCGTTCGCCTATGGGCGAAGCCATGCTCAAGCATGCCATAGACGCCCTGCCAAACGACGATCCTCTAAAAAGCTTTGAGGTCGTGTCGGCGGGAACTTCAACTATAGACGGAATGAAACCGAGCGACAACTCGATAGAAGCCATGCGCCGGGTCGGCATAGATATAAGCAAATATAGATCCTCCAAGTTAACCCAAAAAATGATAGACGAAGCATTTGCAATTTTTGCTATGGAGGACGGCCATCTGGAAACATTAAAATCGCAATTTATAAACCCGCCCAAAAGGATTTTAACGGTACAGGAGCTTAATCCGGACGCGAGGTCGGCTGACGTACCCGATCCGTACGGCGGAGATTTGAACGAATATCTCGACGTTCGCGACGATATTGTGCAGGCTATGCCGCATATAGTAAAATATCTGCAAAATGAGCTTAAAAACAGTTAGCATAGGATCGGACCACGGCGGATTGGAGCTAAAAAACCTCCTTTGCGGATACATGGCAAAAGAAGGCTTTAAAATGCTCGACCGCGGAACAAACTCCCGCGACAGTGTGGACTATCCGGACTACGCTTCCGCCGTATGCAAAGACGTGCTTGAAGGCGGGGCGGATTTCGGAATCCTAATATGCACTACCGGCATAGGCATGTCGATGGCGGCAAACAAGATTAAAGGCATACGCGCCGCACTTTGCCACAATGCTGATTGCGCTATGTACTCCCGAAGGCACAATAATGCAAATGTCCTTTGCATGGGCGAAAAGTATGTGGATTTTAAATCGGCATGCGAAATTGCAAGCGTGTTTTCAAATACTCCATTTGACGGCGAACGCCACTTAAGACGCGTCAAGAAGTTTATGGAATTTGAAAATTCTTAGAAAATTTCGCTTCTTTTCAGAGGATTTTCCCGGATTCCGCTTCCGCCTACAAACGCCTCCCAGCCAAGATGGGAAAATGCGGTTCGCCGCGGGCGCGCGCATGAGGATCCGACAGCTGCCGAACGCCGGTTCTTTTTGTCTCACTATTGGAGCGGCAACATGCCCATTCTCAAGCTTGCGCGGCAAGGATACCCCGAAAGCGCGCCCAATGCAAAAGCCGGATTTCTCTTTTTACCCAAAACAAAGCATTTATCGCAATGCCGAACGGTAAATCTTAAGAATGTCGTTTCCGTCGAGCTTTTTAAATGCGCCTATTTTGCGCTTTCCAAAAAATGTGCACTTTTCCGACATCTCCGCCAAAATCTTTTCGTCCGGGAATATCCCCGCCTCGGCAAGGCTTGTTGGAAGCCTTAATGAGCGAAAGAACTCCTCAAATTTCTCTATCGTTTTATTTGCCCCGGCAACCGGATCCTCAAAATGGGGAATAGTGAAGACCTTTTCGCCGAGTCTGGCAAAACGCGATGGATTTTCCGAAAGGACGTACCTCGCCCATGCCCCCCATATCGCTGAAAGCCCCGCCCCGTGCGCGATGTCGTACATTCCGCTGAGCTCGTGCTCGAGTTGGTGGGACGCCCAATCCCCGTTGTACCGCGAACCGGTGACGTCGTTGTGGGAGAGAGTTCCGCACCACATCACTTCGGCTCTGGCATCGTAGTCGCGCGGATTGGACATCAATATTCGGGCGTTTTTAACGACGACCCTCATGACGGCTTCAGAAATTTCGTCGGTCACATCGAGGTTCGGAGCCGGGGAAAAATACCTCTCAAGATTGTGGATTATCATGTCCGCGCAGCCGCAAGCGGTCTGATAGGCGGGCAGAGTGAATGTGAGTTCCGGGTTGAGCAGGGAAAATGAACAGTGCAGCATTTCTGATGAAAATCCCCTTTTCAATGAGCCGTCGTCATTGGTCAAGACAGAAGCGTCGCTCATCTCGCTGCCTGCCGCCGCCACCGTAAGCACCGCGCCAAAAGGCGCGACGCTTTCCGGCTTGGCCTTGCCGCAATAGAAGTCCCACACATCTCCCTCATAAGGCAAGCCCAATGCAATTCCTTTTGCGGAGTCTATAACGCTTCCCCCGCCGACCGCCAAAATGAAATCGACGCCGGAATCCCTGCACAATTTTACTCCCTCCCTGACCTTTGAAACTCTCGGATTGGGCTGAACCCCTCCAAGCGTTTCATATTTGATGCCGCACTCCGAAAGGCCCGCGCAAACCCTGTCGAGAAGACCGGACTCCTTCGCGCTCTTTCCGCCGAAATGCACCAGCGCTTTTGTAGCACCATGCTTGCGCGCCATTTCCCCCGCCTTCAGCTCGACCCCGCGCCCGAACAAAATCTCGCTCGGGGAATAAAATTTAAAATCTTTCATGCTGCGATTGTACAATGCATTTCCTCCCGCTCCAAGCTTTTTATATATGTGAGCCCGGTTATGACGCGCAAAAACATCGAAAAACTTGACGCGTTTTTTAATGGCGTTTTGCCAAAAGCCGGACATAAAAAAACGCATGAAAGCCAGATTCAACCATTTTAACATAAACGTGCTCGACACCGCGCGAAGCGTAAAATTCTATTCCGACGCACTCGGACTTTCCAAAGAAAGCACATACGAAGCCGATGACGGATCTTTCGTCCTGACTTACCTGAAAGATTCCGAAAGCTCATTTAGGCTTGAGCTGACATGTTTGCTCGGGCGCAAAGAGCCATACAATCTCGGAGACAACGAAAGCCACTTATGCTTCAGCGTCTCGGGAGACTATTCGGCATGGCTGGCAAAGCACAAAAAAATGGGCTGCGTCTGCTTCGAAAACAATTCTATGGGAATTTATTTTATTGAGGATCCAGACGGATACTGGATTGAAATTGTACCCGAAAAAATTTAATTTTTCCGCATGTTCTAAATTGCCTTCCATTGCCCCACATTAAAACCCGCGCAAAAATTGGAAGGCATATGGCGAAATAAACTTTGGCGCATCGGCAAAATTTCTGCATGCCGAAAACTTTTTTACTTTTTCCAAATGTGCTGAAATAATATTCGCCAACGCATAAAAAAATCCCGCCCGGCAAGCGGGCGGGATCAAAATGCGCCAATTGAGATATAGATCAGTTTACCTTTATCGACTTTACGTTGGATTTCTTTTCTTCGGCTTTCTTTGGGATTTTTACCGTCAAGACGCCGTTTTTGCATTCCGCTTCGATATTATCGACGAGAGCGTCGTCCGGAAGCGAAAAGCTGCGGACGAACGAGCCGTATATGCGTTCCGAAACGCGCGAATCGTCGGACTGGCAGGTCTCTTTCTTTTCGCCGCTAATGCTCAACACATTGTCCTCGACCTCTATCTTTATGTCCTCCTTTGAGATCCCGGGAAGTTCCATAGTGAGCACATAGGCGTCTTTCGTTTCAATTACGTCGCAATCCGGAGAGAACTGCGGTTCAGGAATATCCCAGCCCCAAGAGTCCGGCAGCGACGCATACGCCCTGCGATGATGATGATAGCGGGGCCTGAAAAAATCCCCGAAGAAGTTGCACAGCATCTGCCTCATGCGGTCTTGGCGCCCGAAATTGCAAGCCGGGCCGCCCCATCTGGGGCACGGATCGACCGCCACAACAATTCCATTGTCCGCCGCGCTTCCGGCTGCGGAAACTCCCGCCGATGAAGACGGATCACCCGCGCCATTCGCCGCGAACGCCCCTGCCGCACCGCCCAGCAAAGACGCAAAAATAATGTATTTTATTTTATTCATTCGCTTTCCTGTTTTTCTTATTTTTTACAATGTCCGAGGCGCTGGAAAAATCCGCCGCCCGGAGCGATGAAAGAAAATCGGCGAAAGCTTTGGCGCTTTGTTTTCCACCTTCCTATATAAAGCGCAATTTAAACGCCGCTTCGAATCATCGCCTTGTACGTTTTCGACACCCTCCGAAAGAAAAAGTTCCCTCCCCCTCCGATGCGCGAAGAAAACAACTATTTATTCCGCGGGCTTTAAAACAAAAGCGGCAATCTAAGCCTCCGCTTCCCGCAAATAATATGCGCCATTCCAATCGCATGCCGAAAATTCGATTTGCCAGCCTTTCCTTAGAACTTTTAAACAGTATTAAAAAAAATCGACATTTGGGCGTAAAAGCGCCATCTTTGGAAAATCTAACATATAAAATTTATGAAAATTCCTAAAAAAACAGAAAAATTATTAAACCAGCAATTTTATAACGAGCTGTATGCCGCACATCTGTACTTTGCCATAAGCTCCTACTTCAGGCATTCCCCGTTCCAAGGCATGGCGAAATGGATGCGCCTTCAGGCAAAGGAAGAAACGGAACACGCCATGAAAATTTACGAATATCTTATGGAAAGGGGTTCGAAATTTGTGACCGATGCCGTGCGAAAACCCGAGAAATCCGATTTTTCGTCTCCTCTCGAAGCCTTTAAAGCCGCCTACGAACACGAAAAGCTCGTCACATCTCAGATCGAAAAAATATATGAAACTGCAAACGATGAAAAAGATTGGGCCACGGCGGACTTTCTCTCTTGGTTTATAAAAGAACAAATCGAGGAGGAGCGCAATACGTCCGACTTCGTTCGCGGGCTCGAATTCGCCGGAAACGACAAAAATCTCCTCATCGGCGTCGACCAGTGGGCGGGAAAACGCGCCGAGTAAGATCCAAACTCTCTTTTGAGAACTTCGCCACGCATAAAAGAGAGAAATATTTTTGAAAGCGTTTGCTCCGAATAAGGTGGCGCGATTGCCTGCCGGCAAGCACCAAAGTTGCCGCTTGTTTTAACGCTTCGCGGTTCAACCGCAAGGCAACGTCGGCGAATTTGAAACACTTTCGGCAACTGGCACCGCCCCGTTTTATCAACACTGATAAGAATGAAGACCCGCCAATTGCGGGTCTTTTTATTTTTTTATTGCTGCGCACTCCGGCAAAATTCTGCGCATTTGCGCCGCTGCAAATCTTTCTACTTTTCAAAATGCGCCAAAGATGCGGGCTGCCCGTCCGCGCCGCGAATGGATATATCCTCCAAACACCAAGGTTTCCACAGGTATCGCACCGCCTCTATCTCAGAAGAATCTTCCGAAGAAAGCTCCACTTTTAAAATCTTGGACTTTTCTCCTTTTTTCCCCTTCCCCGATTTTGATATCGGCAAAAGTTTCGCATTTGCCGGCCGCCATTTTCCGCCTGAAAATATTTCAAATCCGCTCAGAGGGTCCTTAAACGACATCTCTTGGGAAAAGGTCTCCAAGTCCATGACTGCTTTGTCTCCGCGAAAATCCGCCGACTTGAAGTACGGAGGATTCGCCGACCCGGAAGGCAGTTTTCCGTAAATTTCAGCGAGGGCAATTTTCTCGAGCCTCATTCCCAAAGTTGTCTTATCGCGCGGGTGGATATCTTTTTCCTCTCCTATATCGGTGGACGTCGCCATCATGACATTGTCGAGTTCGCGCCACGCGCGGGTGTGCGCGAATTGAATTTCGTTCCATTTCCAATCGGCAGGACTTCCAAAAGATGCTATCTGGACAAGGATAAATGGAAGTTTCGGATTGTTCCAACGCTGCCTCCAAACGTCTATCATATGCGACAAGCTGTCGTAATAGTGCGGAGCAAGCTTTGGAAGAGCGTCTCCCTCGCCCTGATACCAGAGGACTCCGCGCGCGCTCAAACCCGCAATAGGCGCTATCTTTGAATTGAAATTTCCCGATGGATAAAAAGCCGGAAGCAAAGCGCTGAACGAAAGCGGCCTGACCTTTTTTCTCCAATTTAGAGGCTTTGGCTTAGGAGCTCCCTCCTCTTTGTGCTTTTTCATCGCGGCAGCGTAGTCGGCCATGCGCTTTTCATAATCGGCAACCGCTTTTGCGTAGTCGTAAGTTTTCAGCAATTCGATATGTTCCGCCCATTCCAATTCAAGGCCCTTATGCCCCTCAAACTCATCTTGCGGCACCCAGCATGCCACATGAGTTGCTCCGAGAGCTGTGCCTATGAGGCCGACCGGAACGTCCAAATCCTTCATCAAGGCTTCTCCGAAATAAAATCCAACCGCATGGAACTTTCCGGCATTTTTCGGCGTGCAAATCTCCCAACGCGAATCCTCCGGCATATCGTTTTGCGGAGTATCGGTCACGAAGGAGGTCTTCATTGAAAAATAACGCATCTGCGGATAGTCCGCCCTCGCCTTTGCTTCCTTTGCTTCCGAAGAGCTGGCGAGGTGAAATTCCATATTTGACTGCCCGGAAAGTATCCACACTTCTCCGACCAACACATTTTTTATGTTCTTTTCGCCGGCGCCGTTTTCAAAGATTGCCATGTCTTTCGGATTTTTGTCGGGAGGCATTGGCGGCAAAAGCAGGGCCCATTCACCCTTAGATGAAGCGAGTGTGGAAACCTTTTGCCCGCCGAAAACGACGTCTATATTTGCTCGCGGTTCAGACCAGCCCCATATTTTTACAGGCATGGAACACTGGAGAACCATATTGTCGGAAAATATTCTCGGCATCTTGATTTCCGCGAAGGAAGGCGAAGCCGCAACTAAACACGCCAGACTCAATAAAAATCTATTTAACATAGCAGTTTTCTTTATATGCGAAGCGAAGAAATGCAATACTTTAGAAAATCGTTTGAATCAATTTCGCCTACAGGATGCGCACAAAGCGAACAATAAATTAATCGAAAATAAAGAAAGAAAAGTCGTCGGCAAAAATCCTGCCCCCGCGCTGCATTTTTGCTGCGAAAAACGCCGCCGTCACTTTGACAGCGCCACGCGGCGCGCTTGCGGACAATGCGAATCGCGCGAATTTGCCCCCCGTCGACGGAGGCAGCACAAAAGTTTTTCTCCGAAGAATTTTTCCGTCTTCAGAATGGAAATAGAGGGTTGCATAAGGAGCCGCACCCAATCGGCAATCGGCTTTCACCCAGCCTTCAAACATGCAATGCTTTCCGGAGGAAATAGGGAAAGTCTGGGAAATTCCCGTCTGCTCGCACATGGAAAACTCCGCTCCCGCCCGCCCGCTCCGCGCGGCGGATTCGGATATTTTTGCAACAAGCCCGCGCGTATCCTGCGAATAAACGCTCCAGAAGGCGGGAAAATTTCCCGACAAATCTGCCGCCCTCTCAAAATCCCCGCCCCTCATAAGATTTACCCCGGCGGACTTTAAAAATTTCTCCGCCCGCGACAAGCTCGCGGCAGAAATGCCGGAACCGTCAGCGCCTGACTCCAAAATGCGCAAAGCCGCCAAATCCTCCGGGAAGCTCTTGTCGCTAATGCCCGTCCGCCAAGGGGCGTTCGGATATGAACTCTTTTGGAAGAAATCGGAAAGAGCGGATTTTGTATCGAGCTTGGCTCCTCTGAGATCTTTTAAAATATCCGGAATTTTCGATGGTAAAAAATTCGCCGCCACAAAAAGCTCGCGCGAAAGCCGATTTTCCCTCCATGCAGCTTTCGTTACATTGAAAGCCAGCCTCAACTCCGCAACCCGCGCGGATATTTTGCCATTGCCCAAACCCGATGCTAAGACCTCCGCTTCGCGGAGCGCGCTCTCCATCTCAGCGATGTCGGATTCTGAATACAGGGAGATAGAATCCTCGCCGTTGTAAAGCGATAGCCACGCAGCCTTTCCCTTCGCCCGTTCGCCCGAACTCCACACTCTCCCAGCAATAGCAAAGAAACGCCTTGCTGCCGAAGAGCACCCGCCGTAAAATCCTTTGAAAAACTCGTCTTCGAGCCCAGGCAAATCGAGCGATAGCGAATCGGCAAGCCGCGAAAGTATCCACAGTTTTTTAGCATCGTACGCCCATATCGGATACGCCTCAGCATAATACGCCTGCGCCCCCAAAGCGCCGGCCTTCTTCAATGCTTCGGCGCAATATTTTTCGACTTCTCTCGGAGCGGCATACGACGAACCGTACGCATATTCATAAATTCCCCAAAGCCGAACCCCGCTTTGCGACCAGCCGCGCATCAAGCAAAA
>CASFWX010000004.1 GCA_949298545.1 uncultured Verrucomicrobiota bacterium
AAAGCGCATTTTTAAAGGCATATTGGGATTTTGAACAATACCCAGATAAATTGGCATGGCATCTGCTAAAGACAAGGTGTCCTGCTAAAAATAAAATTTTTTGCTTGGACAGCGTTCTTAGGAGACGTTTATAAAACAATAGACAACCGAGTCTCAACTCAAACTATATTATGAATCCGAGAAAATCAGCTCTGGCCAAAATAGCCGATATCAATCCCGCGTATGGCGATTCCAAGAAGCCGTACGACATAGACAGCGAATACGGTTCCGACTCCTTCGGATTGAAAACCATGGAGGACTACCTGTCTAAGCCGATATACAAGAGGCTTCGCGACACCATAAAGCAGGGAGTTCCCCTCGATCCGGCAGTCGCCGACGACGTGGCACATGCAATGAAGATTTGGGCGATGAACCGCGGAGCCACGCACTACACCCACTGGTTTCTGCCGCTTACCGGAGCGAGCGCCGAAAAGCACGATTCGTTTCTCGATCCGTCTCCCGACGGAGGAGCCATAACGCGCTTCTCAGGGAAAAACTTGATTCTCGGCGAACCTGACGCCTCAAGTTTTCCCTCCGGCGGATTGCGCTCAACCTTTGAAGCGCGCGGATATACCGCTTGGGATCCGACGAGCCCGGCTTTCATAAACCGCTCGGGCGGAGTTGCCACGCTCTGCATTCCGACGATGTTCTGCTCCTATACGGGAGAGGTCCTCGACAAAAAGACGCCGCTTTTGCGCTCGATTCAAGTCTTGAGCAACCAGGCCAAAAGGCTTCTCCGCTGTTTCGGAATTGAAAGCGAAGAGCGCGCAGTGGTCACACTCGGGGCCGAACAGGAGTATTTCCTCGTCGATAAAAACCTCTATATGCTGCGGCCCGACCTGATGCAGACGGGAAGAACGCTTTTCGGGGCTCCGCCGGAAAAGCACCAGCAGCTTGAAGACCACTATTTCGGTTCAATAAAGCCGCGCATAATAAGCTTCATGCACGACGTCGATCTCGAGCTTTGGCGGATAGGAATTCCCGCAAAGACCCGCCATAATGAGGTCGCGCCCGCGCAGTTTGAAATCGCGCCCGTATTCGAGGAATTGAATCTGGCGATAGACCACAATATGATGATAATGGAGGTCCTTCGCCGGACGGCCGACAGACACGGACTCGTCTGCCTGCTCCACGAAAAGCCCTTCGCAGGCATAAACGGATCCGGCAAGCATAACAACTGGTCGATATCCGTTGGCGAGCGCAATCTTCTCAATCCCGGAAACAATCCGCATGAAAACGCCATCTTCCTGACAGTGTTATGCGCCGTGATAAAGGCCGTCGACGAACACAGCGACCTTCTCCGTTCCGCAACGGCAAGCGCAGGAAACGACCATAGGCTCGGAGCGAATGAAGCTCCGCCCGCCATTATATCCATATTCCTCGGCGAGCAGCTCACAGATATCATAAACCAAATAGAAGCCGGCGAGGCAAAGAGCTCGAAAGATTGCAAGATGCTGAAAATCGGCGTCGACACTCTTCCCAATCTTCCCGCCGACGCTACCGACAGAAACCGCACAAGCCCATTCGCCTTTACGGGCAATAAGTTTGAATTCAGGGCGGCGGGCTCTTCGCAATCCTGTGCAAGCCCCAATATCATTCTCAATACGATAGTCGCGCAAGCTTTCGACGAAATATCTACAAAGCTTGAAAAACTTCCCAAGGACGGCTTCCGCAAGGGCTTGCAAAACATACTTCAAGACATCGTAAAGAAGCACAAGCGCATAATTTTCAACGGGGACGGCTATAAGGACGACTGGACGAAAGAGGCTGCGCGCCGCGGTCTGCTCAATCTCAGACACACTCCGGAAGCTTTAAAGCCATTCATAAAGAAGGAAAATATCGCCATCTTTGAGAGGTACGGCGTGTTCAATTCCGAAGAAATGAAGTCGCGCTACGAAGTTTTTTTGGAGGAATACATAAAAAAGATTCAAATAGAGGCGTCTCTGACTCTCCACATAGCAAAAACCATCATCATGCCGGCTGCAATCAAGCATCTTTCAAACCTCGCTGCCGCCGCCAACGGTTCGGTTTCCGCCAAGTTTGGGGCAAATTCAACTCTCGTAAAGAAGGGAAAATTGGTTTCCTCACTGATTGAAAAGCTGGATTCCGAATGCGCAAAGCTTGAAGATCTCGTCTCGAAGAATGCCGACAGCTTGGAAAAGATTGACGCAATGAACGGCGTCCGAAAAGTTGTGGACACCCTTGAAGGCGAAGTCGACGACGTGCTTTGGCCTCTCCCAAAATACTCGGAAATGCTGTTTATCTATTGATTCTGAGCAGTGGAAATATAAATTTAAAGCCCCCATTCCAGGGGGCTTTTTGTTTTTTTAAAATGCTTTTTCGGGGAATGAGCATTAAATAATTATGCTTTCATAGCAACATAATTCCCGCAATCCTCATTTGAGGGAAACAATGCCGCATTTTAAGAAATTGGAGTTTTTCACAAAATTTAAACACCCCTCCCCCCTCATTATTTTTCAAGCCGGGCACAACGAAACAGGACATTTGCAGCCGGCAAATGAGGAATAAGCTCTATCGATTCTTAAACAGTCTGCGGCAAAAAATGAATTTTGGGCGAACTTCCAGGACTTGGCCAGCTTGCCCACAGCTCCCGGCAAAAAAACAAAAATAGAAGCAGCAAACAACTTTAAAAGGCTAACTCTTTGAGTTTCGGCCGTTCCGCCCGGAATCCGCGCGCTTTGAATGCGTCGAATGGCGTTTTGATTTTGTCCCCTTTGCGCGCCTATCCGCGGCAATGCCAGGCTTCCGGGAGCGAATGTTTTTTTTGCCGTCTGCCCTAGCTTTGCGCCTTCCAGTTTTTTGAATGGACGCTTTTTTCTTAACGCCCTTTAAAGTGCTGGAAATTTTATCTATAATTCCGCGGACAAATGAGCGCAAATTAAATCTCTTTGGCTCCGGTTCAGGCTCAGGCTCTATCTCGGTCCTGTTCTCTTCGACAATTTTCTTTACCTCCAAAAAGAGGCGGCGGCCTATCCAAGCGTCGGTAGCGGCATAGTCTATCTGTTTTTTGGTAAGCTCTTCGGCTGCCCAATTTGTAAGTTGGGCTGACTTTGAAATTCTCTCTCCCAATATCAGCGCGGCAAGATTGCGCATGCCGGTGTTTATCACTCCAATATTTTGGGTGGCAGATGATATGTCAAAGAATCCCGCAGGCACGAATTGGCAACGCGCGCGCAGGGATTTTATGTCCCCGCGCACGGCCAAGCCGACTTTCTTTATGTTCGGTGCTTCTAAAATCTTAAAGATTTCCTGAAGCCTTTCGGCTAGAGGATCGAGCCTTATAATCCACACCTTGCGCTCTCCAGCCAACTGGAGTATGGATACGGGATATTGTTTTCCCTTATTGAAATTGGGGCGAGTTTCGGTGTCGAACCCCAAAAGGGTCTCTTTGGAAATTTCAGCAAGAGCCGAATCGAGAGCGGCGTCGGTCTCTACCAGCTCCGTGTCGCCCTTAAAGGAAGTCAAGGGCAGAAATGGGATGAGCTCGGCATTCACCCTTCGCGGATACAAACATTTAATTTCCGAATCCATATTCTATCTGGAAACGCATATTGGATGTTTATGCGAAAAAATCCATACCTAAATTGTTTTTTTAGCATAGTGCATGCAATATGAAATTCTTATTGAGAAAAAGTTTGCCAAATGAGACAAAAACGGCAAACTTTTGCATTGAATTTACAAATAAAGAACCACACTCATGACAAATATGGAAAATCAACTGACAGGAAACGTGCTTGTAGCCCAATCGGGAGGTCCAACAGCCGTCATTAATGCGAGCCTCGCCGGCGTAATCACGGAAGCCCTCAACCACGAGTGCATAGAGGAAATATACGGAGGCCTTAACGGCATCGAAGGAATTTTGAATGAACAGCTAATAGACCTGGCTGCCGAATCACAGCAGACGGTCCGCGGACTGCGCTATACTCCGGCTGCGGCTCTTGGCACATGCCGCTATAAAATAACCGGCGAGCAGGATTATTCGAGGTTTGTAGAAGTCTGCAAGGCGCACAATATAAGATATTTTTTCTATATCGGCGGGAACGACTCACAGGATACCGCCGCGAAAATCGCCGAACACGCCAAAACTCTCGACTATGAAATGCGCGTTATCGGCATTCCCAAAACCATAGACAACGACCTCACAATGACCGACCATTGCCCAGGATACGGCAGCGTAGTGAAAAACCTCGCAACCATGATTCGAGAACTGGCCCTCGACCATGAAGCGATGGGCAACCACGATCTGGTATCCATCGTTGAGGTAATGGGAAGAAACGCCGGCTGGATAGCCGCCGGCACGAGCATAGCCAGGCGCAGAAACCATTTTGAGGACGCTCCGCATATCATACTTCTCCCGGAAGTCGCTTTCAGTCCCGAATATTTCCTCGCGCAAGTTCAGGAATGCCTCAAGAAAAACAAATTCTGCCTCGTCGTGACGAGCGAGGGCATAACCGACACTAACGGCAACTATGTCGCCGCGGGAAACTCCCAGGATTCTTTCGGGCATTCCCAGCTCGGGGGCGTCGGAGAATATCTCCAAGACCTCGTATCGAAAAATATAGCCGGCGTAAAGGCGCGCTCCTGCAAACTCGGGCACTCACAGCGGGCGGCAGCCCATTGCTCGTCGCTTGCCGATAACAACGAGGCTTTTATGTGCGGACAAGAAGCAGTGCGCGCGGCCGTTGCAGGCGAAAGCGGAAAAATGGTCGCCCTCGTGCGCGGAGACACGGAAAAATACTCGTGCGAAACCGCGCTTGTCGATCTGTCGAGCGTGGCAAACGGAGTCAAACATTTCCCAGAAAACTGGATAGGCGAAGACAAGATATCGGTCAATTACCAGTTCAACAAATATATCCTTCCCCTAATTCAAGGCGAAGTCCAAGTTCCATTTGAGAACGGCCTTCCCGCCTATGTGTATTTGGCTAAGGTCAAGGTCGAACAAAAGCTTCCGCCCCGCAACCTGCAATAGTCAAGCCCGATGCGCGCCTTTAGCGAAACGCCCTTGCGGGGGCGTTTTTGCTTTGCGATAAACAAAAATCTTAACGAATTCAAAAAAATGAAAAGAACCCATACATGCAACCAGCTCACATCTGAAGACGCCGGAAAGGAAGCGACGCTCATAGGGTGGGTCCAATCCGTACGCGACCACGGAGGCGTGTTATTTGTCGACTTGCGCGACCGCGAAGGCGTCACTCAGGTAGTATTCCACCCGGATTGCCCGGTTTACGAAAAAGCGCAAAAGCTTCGCGACGAAAGCGTCGTGGAAGTGTCTGGAAAAATCGTCTTGAGGGAATCCGGCACGGTTAACCCCAACCTTAAGACCGGCGAAATCGAACTCGAGTGCTCGGATATGACGGTGCACAATATGTGCGAGGTTTTGCCCTTCCCGCTCGACGATGACCGCGCCGATAAAGTAAACGAAGATTTGCGCCTCCAATACCGCTATCTCGACCTGAGGCGCCCGCGCAATTTAAATCTCCTTCGCCTGCGCCACAAAGCCGCACAAGCCATACGCGACCACCTGAATTCCGAAGGTTTTATAGAAGTCGAAACGCCAGTGCTTTTTAAGAGCACTCCAGAGGGCGCGCGGGAATTCCTCGTCCCAAGCAGAATAAATCCAGGCTGCTTCTACGCGCTCAACCAATCCCCGCAGCAATATAAACAGATGCTTATGGTCTCTGGCATAGAGCGCTACTACCAAATGGCAAAGTGTTTCCGCGACGAAGACCTCCGCGCTGACCGCCAGCCTGAATTTACGCAGGTAGATATAGAATTGAGCTTTGTCGAGCGGGAAGACATGTACGCGCTGGTCGAAAACATGCTCAAAAAGGTCTGGAAGGAAGTCCTTGGAATGGAGATAAAAACACCCTTCCTTAGAATGCACTACGAGGAAGCTATGAACCGATTCGGCGTGGACAAGCCTGACATGCGTTTCGGAATTGAACTGACAGACCTCACAGAAACATTTAAAGACAGCCAATTCAAAGTATTCGCAAATGTCGCCAAGGAAGGCGGAGTTATAAAGGCAATCAACGCAAAAGGGCTTTCGGATATCACCCAGGGCGAGTTGAAATCTCTCGAAGACGTTGCCAAGACGCTCGGTGCAAAAGGTCTGGCTTTTATAAAAGCAGAAAACGGCACATGGAAAAGCCCAATATTAAAATTCCTTTCAGAAGCCGAACAGCAAGCGCTTAAAGAAAAGCTCAATATTGAGGACGGAGACATCGTATTTTTTGCCGCCTCGAAATGGGAACAAGCTTGCGCGATTCTCGGAAGGATACGCCTTGAATGCGGAAGGCTTCTGCAGGCGCGCGGGAAAATCAAAATAAGCCCGGACGATTTCAAATTCCTGTGGGTGATAGAATTTCCACTCATGCTTTACGACGAAGAGCAAGGCCGCTACGTCTCCGCCCACCACCCCTTCACATCCCCCGTTCCGGAAGATGTAAAATACCTCGATTCGGATCCCCTCCGCGTGCGCGGACAGCATTACGACATTGTTCTGAACGGAACCGAACTCGGAGGAGGTTCCATTAGAATACACCAGCCGGAGCTTCAGGAAAAAGTCTTTAAAGATGTCCTCAAGATTCCCGCCGATGTCGTTGAATCGCGTTTCGGCTACATGTTGAAGGCGTTTAAATACGGAGCTCCCCCGCACGGAGGCATCGCTCTCGGATTCGACAGGCTCGTGTCAATTCTAACGAACAGGCAAAGCATACGCGATATTATCGCATTCCCCAAGACGCAAAAGGGGCAAGATCTGATGGCGCAGTCTCCGTCGCCCGTTACGGAAAAGCAGTTGAAAGACTTGCACATCCGCCTCGCGGAAGACGAGTAGACAGAGATTTAATAATCTTGTATTAATGGAGAGGCGCGCCCGACAAAAGACGCGCCTTTTCATTTCTTTTTCGTTTTTCGAAAGATTTTCTATTTGATAAATCAAGCCATCGATAACAATCCATTATCTCCTTTATCTCTCCAATCCCGCAAAAAGCGACGCATCTTTCCAAATTGGAAAAAATAGCGCAAGCATTACCAGGAAAGGGGCGCGGAAAAATAGATTAAAAAAAATCCCCCCATCAAACCCGCGCGCGGACGAACGGGGGGGGGATAAGACAGTAAAATAGGAATTAAACAAATAAAAAAACGCGACGTAAATCGCGTTTTTAATGCATTGCTTTGTTTGATGTATTACTTGGCTTGTCCTGCCCCTCCAAATACTCGCGCGGTTGCATTCAAATATTCGTATCCGTATGTGGTATCGGGTTCAAGATATTCCCCTTCTGTCCATTCATTCCATGCATTTATAAGCATAAATTTGGGTTTGCTATCGGGAACATTCTTATCGAGCCAAGCTTTTGCCGAGCGCAATGCTTTCTCGTATTCTGCAGGGGATTTCTCCAAACTGTTCTGCTTGAGTTCGCTCTGGATAAATCTTGGATTTGTATCCCACCCCGTGGAAACAGTCGGAATAAAATAAGAAAATCTATCCTTATACACGTCCCATTTGGCGATATTCTCGTCGCGCGTTTGTGCATACGTCTGCTTCTTCACGGTTATGCCCTCCCAATTATACATAGACATGGCGTCAAAACCGTAATATTTGAAGACATCTTCCCAAGCCGCTTTTTCTTTCCCGGGTATGGGCGCGTTTAACCCCGCGCTGCCGCCTATGGAAACGAAATACAATCCGTCAAATCCCGCATCTTTGCACGCCTTGCGCAGATATTCCAAAGCCGCTTTGGCGGTTTCAGGACTGCCCATGCCGCGAACGTATACCTTCAGATCAAATATCCCCAATACCGGCTTGTTGTCGATTTTATAATAATTGGGCTTCTTAAAATAAGAGATCCAGCGCGGAACGAGAACATTTACGAATTCATCGTAAGATACGTCCGCCGGCCATATTACTTTTGATTTTTCCTTGCCGCCGATTTTATTGTTCCACAATCCGTTGACGTCATGGTTTGCCCACATTAGAAAAATCTTCATTCTCTCGTTGTTTGGAGCGCCGAGGAACCTTTGTTTAAAGCGTCTTCAAGAAAGGGGCGTCCGCCGTACCAATACCAGTCATACATGAAAATATTTACGCCGGCAGCCAAAGCAGCATCTATCTTGCGCGCCACGACTATCGGATCCGCCTCGTTTTCATATCCCCACAGTGGTACTAATGGCTGGT
>CASFWX010000005.1 GCA_949298545.1 uncultured Verrucomicrobiota bacterium
CCTGTAGTTCGAGCTGTAGCCGAGTTCCGACGCGTTGTCGCTAAATTCAGCTCCGGAAAATCCGCTCTCGCTACCGCTCCATGAGACCAACTTATATTCAGTCCCGGCAACCACATCAGCAAGCGATCCGTAGATTATTTCGTATTCAGACAAGCTGCCTACAAAATCCGCTGTGAGCTGGATCACCGCCGATGACGTATTATTTGAATTTATCGCGCCAAATGAAAGCGCTCCGCCGTCCCAATAAAAGCTGTTTACATAAACTTGGGAATTGCCTCCGTTGGAATAAGCCTCAAATACTCCATTGCTCAAACCTACATCGCCGTTTATTCCGCTCTCGGTGTAAACTGATATCTTTCCCCCCTTGACGTTTATCCCGCCTTTGATGCTCGAACTGTCGGCGAGAATCAGCGTCTGCGTCGCCGTAGCGGAGGCGTCCATTTGTATGGTATATATTACGTCTTTACTATTGGAGTTGTCTTGAATGACCCCGCTGAAGGTCGCATCTTTAGTATTTTTAAAGTTTATCAGAAGCGTTGATTGAAACTCATAAGCGGTTGCCGTTGTGCCGCTGCCTATTAATCCGCTACCGCTAAGTCCGCCCCAATTCGCCGTGACATTGGCTGCTGTCACTTTTGTGGCATCATTTCGGCGTTGCATGAGATACAACTTAGAGGAAGAATTCATATTAACAACGCCGGCAACATCAAATGAGGCGCCGTTGCCATAATTCATATTTACCCTTCCCTGGATTATATTGAAATCTCCGCCAACTGTAAGACCTTTTAAATTATAAAAATCATTGTCTGATCCAAAAACAGCAGAGACACCTCCACTTCCATTAACATTTACGTCGTTTCTAACTGTTACAGAAAGATGCCTATTTGCTCCATAACTTCTAATAGTAAAAGCATAAGTGCTATTATTAGTGATATTTATATCATTAGTAACGGTAAAAGAATAGGAACCGTCTTTTGATGTCGGTTGTATCCAAGTTGAAAACTTATCATCTGCAAGCATATTAACATACAAATTGGCGATTGTAGTGTCTTCCGTTAATGCTTGCATTTGATAACTAGTACTTGGCGGAGGATTAACTATATAGGAAGGACTTATATAAACATTGTCTCCCGCGCCGGGGATTCCCTTCACCGCTGGTCCATCAGCAGAAGCTGACCAAGAGGAATATCCTTCACTATCAGTTGCGCCCCAATTTATTCGCGGATCCGTTACCGTCCAAGCTAAATTAGCGGCATTTGTAAAATAATAATCTGCCGCCAATATACTTGAACATGCGCAAAAGTACGCAAACAGCAACTTGCATATTTGTTTTTTCTTCATGATTTTTCCTGTTTTGGGTTAAACAACCGTTTTTGTTTCCGTTGCGTACGATACCCCCCCCCGCCGAATAAGTTCAAGCTTTTTTTTAATTTTTTTTTAATAATTGACATATCAAATCAAACTAATACAAAATCATTCAAATAAATGTCAAAAATATATATAATAGGTCATAGAAACCCCGATGTCGATTCGGTATGTTCAGCCACAGCATATGCTAAATTAAAACAACTTCTTGGTTTTAAGGATTATACAGCTGCCCGCTGCGGGAACTCCAATTCGCGCATAGATAAAATATTTGACAAATTCGGCGCCCCCCTTCCCGAATTTGTCGGCGACGTCCGCTTGCGGGCGAGAGACGCCATGAAAACAAATTTTATAAGTCTCGGTCAAAATGCCTCCTGTTATTCCGTAATGGAAGCCATTGACCGATGCGACATTCGCGCAATACCCCTTGTCGACGAAAAGAACCGCCTGCTTGGAGAAGTTTCCGTATTTGACCTTGGAGAATTTTTTATACCCCGCCCGCGCGAAGTTCGCGAAGTTCGCAGGCTTTGCGCCACATTAAGCGATGTCGTAAATACCCTCAATGCAACCGTGCATATCATTTTCGACGCCGACAAAACTGAAGATATGTATGTGCGAATAGGAGCCATGGAAGTATCCTCTTTTGACTCCTTTATACAAAAAGAGGGAAGCGCTCCCGAACAAAACCTGATAGTAGTGGGGGACCGTTTCGACATACAAATCAAGGCGGTTCAAATAGGGGTAAAAGCGATAATAGTCACCGGCGGATACGATATAGATCCCGCTGTTTTAGACATGGCAAAATCGAAAGGCGTAAGTATAATCTCCTGCCCGTACGATTCCGCTACTACCGCTCTGCTTGTGCGCATGGCTACTCGCGCCCTTCCGCTTTTAAGGAAGGATTACGCCAGCGTGAGGGGAGATTTCCCTCTTTCAAAAATCTCCTCGCAGATAAAGAAATTTTTCGGGAAGACGATATTTGTGCAGGACGCCGAAGGAAGAATCGAAGGCATATTCACAAACACCGATTTGCTCGATCTTCCCAAACCTCAACTCGTGCTGGTAGACCATAACGAACTTTCCCAAGCCGTATTGGGCGCCGACGAAGCCGATATACTTGAAATCATAGACCACCACAGAATATCCTCTCCCTCAACTGCCAATCCCATACTCTTTATAAATGAACCCGTAGGATCGACTTGCACGATAATCAGCCGCTTATACGCGCAATGCGGCATAGTCCCCGACCGGACGGTTGCAGGGCTTCTCCTTAGCGGAATTGTCTGCGACACATTAAACTTAAAAAGTCCGACTTCTACTCCCGAGGATTCGGCGGCAGCTGAAACTTTGTCAAAACTGGCAGGAATAACTCCGGGCGGACTGGCGGAATTTATCTTTGGCACAGGATCGATAATATCCTCGAGTTCTGCGGACGAAATTGTATCTTCCGACTGTAAAACTTATGAAGAAAATTCACTAAAATTCTCGGTGTCGCAAGTTGAGGAGCCAGATTTTGCCAATTTTTTCACGAAGATAGACGAACTCCGAAGATCTCTTGAAAGGCGGTGCACCGATGAAAACCTGCTGTTTGCGGCTCTTCTGGTGACAAATGTTACCACGCAAGACTCCCTTCTCATCATTGCCGGAAACGATGATTTTATTGGACGCATAAACTATCCGCGAAACGCTGCCGGCAACGCATTTGAACTTCACAGGATAGTGAGCCGCAAAAAGCAGCTCATTCCATACTTAAGCTCCGTCGTAAAAGATTTTAACTCGTAGATTTTTTGAGGCAGCCTAAAAACAGGAATTTTTTATTTGCGGCGATTTAACGCATGCTCTGCCTGGGCAGGCCCCATGAGCTGGCAACCGCAAATTTCAGAACTTCTGGCGATGCAAATGCCCTTAATTTTGCAGCCAATTAAAGCAAAAGTTTTTTACCCCAAAATCTTGCCTCGACACCAAAGAAGGCGAATACCCTGCCAATTTTGGCGGAACGCTTAAAAAAGTCTAAACTAACAATACCTTCCCAAATATATAAAAATCCGCTAAAAATAAATTTTTAAGAATCAGGGCAATGTCAGTTTTAAACGATGCGGATAAAATGTCCCGATTGTGTGATTTCCATCTTTAACGTTATGTCGAAGCTAAAGGCATCGCCGAGTATTTCTGGCCATTCGATGCATGTAATCTTAGGTTCAGGCGCAATTTCGTCGAGAAGCAGATTTTCAAAATCCGCCGCGCCTTTAAGCCTGTATGCGTCGACATGCACAAGGCGCAGTCCGAACGGGGCCTCGTATATGCAGCAGATGTTGAAAGAGGGGCTTTTTACCGTTTCCAAGATGCCCAATCCACGCGCAATTCCCTTTACAAAAGTGGTTTTTCCTGCTCCCAAATCGCCGCATAGCGCAATCGAGCTTCCCGGTAGAAGTTCAAGCGCAAAACGCCCGGCAATCTCCATAGTTGCCACATAGGAAGGGCTGCAATATCCCTTCTTCAGGGTTTCAAGAGCCGATATTTCAGGGGAATCCGCCATTACAGACGAGCGCAGAACTTCGCCATTCTCGCCAGTCCCTTCTCTATGACCGAATCCGAAACGGCATAGCTGAACCTGACATTCTCGTCCGAACCGAAAGCCGATCCGGGAACAACCGCCACAAGCTCCTCCTCAAGCAGCTTCGCGCAAAAATCCGAAGATGACATTCCAAAAGACGAAATGTTCGGGAAAATATAAAACGCCCCCTTAGGTTTGCGGCACGACATTCCCTTAATTCCGTTTATCCCCTCCCAAAGCATGAGGCGGCGCCTATCGAAAACCGAAAGCATGCTTTCGAGCGACTCGCGCGCCAAATCCGGGTTTTCGAGAGCTGCAAGCGCGCCGAATTGCGCGAAAGACGTAGCATTAGATGTCGTCTGGCTTTGAAGGCTCGAAGCCGCTTTTGCGATGTCGTCCGGCGCGCAGAGAGTCCCGAGGCGCCACCCCGTCATGGCATACGCCTTGCTGAAACCGGACACGACAATCGTGTGCTCGCGCGCTTCGTCCGACAAGCTCGCCGGGCTTACGACCTCTTCGCTGTCATACGTCAGGAACGAGTATATTTCATCGGACATCACGAGCAAATCGCGCTCTATGGCGAGCCGCATGATGGATTCGAGTTCGGATTTCGAATATATCGCGCCCGTCGGATTCGAGGGGCTGTTCAATATTATAAGCTTGGTCTTTGGAGTGACTACCGACTCTATTTGCTCGGCGGAAACTTTAAAATCAGCAGAATCCCCCGCCTTGACAAAGACGGGTTTGCCGCCGGCAAGCTTCACCATCTCGGGATAGCTCACCCAGTAGGGAGCCGGTATTATAACCTCGTCTCCGGGGCTCACCACCGCCATTATCGCCAAACAGCAGCTGAATTTCCCGCCGGGGCTCACAACAAAATTCGACGCCTTTAAACCTTTTATGCCCATGCGGCTATCGTACATCTCGGCAAGCCTTTCGCGAAGGGCGGGCAACCCGGACGATGCTATGTATTTTGTCTTGCCCTCGTCCAAAGCTTTCTTGCAGGCGGCTTTGATAAAGTCCGGAGTGTCGAAATCGGGCTCGCCGGCTCCGAAACCGCAGACGTCTTTGCCTTCGGCTTTAAGCTGTTTGGCCTTCGTATCGACAATCAGTGTCGGTGAAGGAGATATGTTGTTTGCCCATGTGGAGAGTCGGCTTTTCATATTTAACCCTTTCAAAAGATTCTTTATTTCAATCGCTTCAAGTCTATTCGCCCACTTTATTCAAAAAGCTACATATTTGTACTTTTAAAGCTCGATATCGAGCATAACCGGGCAGTGATCCGAACCTTCTATATCATCTAAGATTCTGCAATTTCTTACCTTACCCATCAGTTCCGGAGAAACAAGGAAATAGTCGATTCTCCAACCCACGCCGCGCTTGCGCGCTCCCGCGCGATAGCTCCACCAGGTGTATTTTCCCGAAGAATCCGGATTTAATCTGCGCCATACGTCTACCAGTGGAACCCTTGCCAAAAGCTCTGAAAAATCCTCTCGCTCCTCGTCCGAAAATCCCGCGCTAAAGTGGTTGTCGTCCGGGCGCGCGAGGTCTATTTCACAATGCGCAACATTTAAATCGCCGCATACCACGACGGGCTTTTTAGATTTTAAAAATCCGATAAAATCCGCATTCCACCTGCGCCGATACGGGAGGCGCACAAGGCCGCCCTGCGAGTTTGGAACGTAGGCGCAGACAAGCTTAAAATCCCCGAAATCCGCCGCAGTAATCCTTCCCTCGTCGGGGTGCGAATCCCCGCCGCGCGGGCAAAGCTGAGCCGCGCCCGCATCAAGCGGCTTTATATTTGAAAGTATGGCAGTTCCCGAATATCCCTTCTTTTCGGCGCAATTAAAGTATTTGTATTTAAATGGCAAATCGAGCGTTTCCACGAGGTCGCCCGAAATTTTCGTCTCCTGAAGGCAAAGCACATCGGGGGCGCATTCCTCCACGAATTCGCGAAAGTTTTTCGAGATTACGGCGCGAAGTCCGTTTACGTTCCATGAAAATATTTTCATAATCAGCCGAGGATGTCGCTTATAGTTTCCAAGAATCTCTCTTTGTTAGACACGTCTTTAAGCCCGCCTATCAAGTCGTTAAAAAGTTTGCGCTTTTGAAGCTGAAGCTTTCTGACGCGGTGCTCGACCGTGTCTTGGGCTATCAGCCTATACACGAACACGTCTCCCTTGCGCCCAATTCTGTGCACGCGGTCTATAGCCTGTTCCTCGACCGCCGGGTTCCACCAAGGATCCGCCAAAAAGACATAATCGGCAGAAGTCAGGGTTATTCCAGTTCCGCCCGCCCTCAGGCTGACCAGCATGAGGGCCCCGCCCTTCGAATTTTGAAAATCGGAAACGGGCTTTGACCTGTCGCGGGTAGAACCCGTGAGCAAATATATGTCGTCGCCTTTTATCCGCTTTGTGAGGCTGGCGCGCATCAAATCCAAGAATTTTGTAAACTGGCTGAATATTAAAACTTTTTTTCCGCCCGAGTAAAGTTCTTCGGCGCGGTCTAACAAAACTGCCATTTTCCCGCCGATTTCTCCCGATGAAGAATCGCCCACCCATGGCAGGAGGGAGGCGTCGCACGCGGCCTGCCTGAGGCGCGTTAGAAGCGACAATATCGTAAATCTTCTTCGAGATTCGTCGCCGGAATCGGAATTGAGCTGGCCCCTCGCCTGCGAAAGCAATTTCTGATATTCCGACTTCTGCTGCTCCGACATTGCGCACAGCAAATCTACATACACTTTTTCCGGCAGCTCGGAGGCGACGTCGCGCTTGAGCCTGCGGAGCACAAACGGCGATATCTGCCTGCGGACTACCTCCACTGCGTCGCTGCCGCGGGACTCCGAAAAATCCTCGAAAGTCCTGCGCGTGCCCATTAGGCCGGGCATCAGCCAGCGGAACGATGTCCAAAGGTCGAGCAGGCGATTTTCTATCG
Source organism: uncultured Verrucomicrobiota bacterium (assembly GCA_949298545.1). Lineage (GTDB taxonomy): Bacteria > Verrucomicrobiota > Verrucomicrobiia > Opitutales > Intestinicryptomonadaceae > Merdousia. Next base: position 6,854 of record CASFWX010000005.1, read on the forward strand.
GCGTTCCGGTGAGGGCGATTTTCCTGCCGGCTGAAATAGCCATGCACGCCGACGTCGTTTTCGCATCGGGATTTTTTATAAATTGAGCCTCGTCCAATACGGCTATTTCAAAATTTATCCCGTCGAGCTGGGGCTTGTTGCGCCGCAGCTGGGTGTAGCTCGATATCCAAAGCCGCGCCGACGAAAAATCCGGTTTTGAAGTTAAAACTCCACAAGATATTTCGGGAAAGAATTTTTTTGCCTCCGATATCCAAACGGGAATTACGCTCGCCGGGCACACCACGAGAAATTTTGCATCAGCGCGTTTTTCAGGATCCAAGCGCGCCGTCCACCGGCTTATAATCGCGAGCGTCTGGACGGTTTTTCCCAAGCCCATCTCGTCGGCGAACATCGCGTTGCAATCGTGGGCGAAAAGATTTTCCGCCCATTCCACCCCCTTGACCTGGTATTTGCGAAGAAAGAGAGGCATTTCGACGGCGGCCGAACCGCCAATATCAGGCGAAGAAAGCGAATCTATCCATTTGCGCAGTTCCGGGGAAATCTTCATTTTTTCGCCGAAATCTGAAAGGGCCAGCAGCATATAACGCGGAATCTTTCCCTCTTTAAACCCGAATTCCCTTGAGCGCTCGACATCCCTGACGAATTTTGCGTCCCGCCCGCTAACCTTAACTATGCCGTATTCCGGCACTATGCGCAAAGAACCGTTGCCGCTAAATATTTTCGGAAGCTCCGAGATGTCAATGTCGAAACCTCCCACACTCGGGCTCCATTTCACCTCGAAATCCGCCCTGTCCCCGTCAACCGCCTCCGCCGACGGCCGCAAATCCACCGCTCTTTCGCCAAGCCTCAAAAGGTCTACTTTTTTGTCCTTTTTTATGGAAAACATCTTTTTCCACTTGGGGAGGGTGAGAGCGAGAAAGGTTGGAATCTTTGGGATATCGGCAAGAACGTAAGAGTCTGAATCGTAGCGGAATGACGCCTTTCTTGCGAGGCTTGCCAAGCGTATGAGAGCTTCGCGCTCGCTTTGGGTTAAAGTTTCGACGCCCACGCAAGACTCTCCGAAAGCCCTTTTAAAAGACCCGTCCTCCGTCTCCCATTCAGCTATGAAGGAAAGGCCGCGGCGGCGCGACGTAAACGAAAGCCTCAACGGCATATTGCGAGATGGTTCAGCCGCGTTTTCTGCGGACTCTTCCGCATGCTCGCCTGCAGAATCGCCGGCACTTTCCGAAGCATCGCGAAAGCATATTACGCCTGCTGAAGCGTCGCAGACGAGCTCTTCTATTTCATAAAAGGTCGCCACTGTCAGGGCCGCCATCGACAATGAATCCGAAGCATTGAAATTCTTGCGCACATAAGTGTCTCCGTCGAAATCGAGCACGCAATAGAGCTCCTCCCCGTCGATCCTCGCGCATGCAAGCGCCTCCGAACCCGACAATTCGAGCGATCGCACCGCCGAAGCCTTATAAAGCTTCCTTCCGTACGCGAGAGCTTCCGGCCGAAAAAGGCGCTCCCAATCGAAATCGACGCGTTTTAGCCAAGCGCTAATTTCGCTTTCTCTGTAAATCTTTTTTACAGAATGGGTGATTTCCATATTCGAATCGAAACTCGGAAATAAAACTAAAAGCCCTTCGAACGCGCCTCGTCCGCCCACTTGTAGACTTGCGCGTATTTCTCCGCCGATAGCGCCCAGGAAAAGTCCCTATTCATAGAATTGCGCCTGAGAGAAAGTATTTCTGACGGGCGGTCGTACCAAGTGGAGCATGCCCAGCCGACAGTATTGTAGAGTGCGTCTGCGGTGGCGTCGGAGAACAGGAATCCCGTTCCGGATCCCGCCCCCTCGCTGTACTGTTCTATGGTGTCGGCAAGTCCGCCGGTGGAGCGCGCCACAGGGAGAGTGCCGTATATCATCGAATACATCTGGTTTAAGCCGCACGGCTCAAACCGGCTCGGCATAATAAAGAAGTCTGAACCTGCCTCAATCATATGCGAAAGCTCGTTGTCGTAGCCGATGTACGAAGCTATGGATCCGGAATTTGAAGCCGAAAGGCGTCTAAATGCGTCCTCGAGCCATGGCTCGCCGCTGCCCAGCAGCGCGATTTGAATATCCATGTGTTCTACGAGAGGCTGGGATATCCTGGCGAGCAAATCGAGTCCCTTCTGGTCGTAAAGGCGGGATACCACACCGAATATCGGAACCTCCTTCCTCTTGTCGAGGCCCATGCGCGCCTGAAGCGCGCTTTTGCAGACCGATTTTCCAGACATGTCGGCAAGCCCGTAATTGGCGGCTATATACTTGTCGGTCTTTGGATTCCATTCGTTCCCATCTACGCCGTTGACTATACCTATTAGGTCGGCGGCCCTAAAGCGCAAGACGTGGTCGAGCCCGCAGCCGTATTCCGGAGTCCGTATCTCGTGCGAATAAGTAGGGCTTACGGTCGTAATCTTTGTAGAATTGTAAAGGGCGGCCTTCAACATGTTCAGCGATCCGTACGACTCGCAATTGTCGGCGCGGAACTCGGACATCGGTATTCCGGCATACTCCAGGGTTCCGGGGTGGAACACTCCCTGATGCTGCATATTATGAATTGTAAAAACGGTAGGAACTCTCCCGAGCGGAGTATTGCGCAATGTAGTGTTCAAATACACGGGAACGAGGCCGGTCGTCCAATCGTGGCAATGTATCACGTCCGGAATCCAGCCGGTGCTGAGGCAATATTCGAGCGCCGCGCGCGACATGAATGAAAAGCGCCCGCCATTGTCGTCATAGGGAGAGGAAAAATAGTCGTATATTCCCGGCCGGTCGAAATAGCGGTTGAATTCGATAAAACACGCCTTGGCGGATCCGAGCGGGGCGCTCCAAATAGACGCGAACTCCTCTATCCCCAAACCCATATGCACCGAGAGATTGTCCATCTCCTTTGCAAATTTTGAGTTTCTCTTTACGGAGGCGTACAGGGGCGTGAAAACCCTGACATCGCAGCCGAGGGAGGCAAACTGCTTTGAGAGCGACGAAACCATGTCGGCAAGTCCGCCCACCTTTGAAAAGGGCGCGCATTCCGGACTTATCATGAGTATTTTTGTCTTCATAATGCCAATGCGTAATTAACAAAGTATTATCGCACATTGCCCGCAGGCTTTGCAACCGTTTTTCTTGCATCGGCGCAAAAAACGTCCACGCTTGCGGTTTCCCGATTATGGACGCATCTCTGCTCGATTACAATCTTCCTCCGGAGCGCATAGCGCGCTTCCCCGCCGAAAGGCGCGATGAATCGCGCCTGCTCGTATACGACAGAGCCGGCGGAGAAATTGTACACGCCAAATTTCGGGACCTTCCCGAGCTTCTCCCACGGCCCTTCGACTTTTTCCGCAACAATGCCGCCGTGCTTCGCGGCAGGCTCTTCTGTAAAAAGCGCGGCGGGGGCGACGTCGAGTGCCTCTTGATTGAGCCCTGCGGCGAGGCAAACGAATGGCTGTGCCTTCTCCGCCCTGGGCGCCGCCTGCCCGTCGGGGCGGAATTCGGAAGGGACGGATATTTCAACGCCTCAGTATCGGCCAAATTTGACGACGGCACCGCGCGCGTCCGCTTTTGCACCGAGAGCGGCGAAAGCGTGATTTCCCTGAGCCAGCGCATTGGGGTTGTTCCCCTCCCACCCTACATCGCGCGCGACCAAAAGTCTCCGGATTACGACAGGAATTTCGACAACGAGCGCTATGAGACCGTGTATGCAGATTCTTCCAAGCGCGTCGCCGCGGCCGCCCCAACCGCCGGGCTACATTTTACCAAAGACCTCGAGCAGAAGCTCAAAATTGCAGGCAACGCCTTCTACGAGCTCACTCTACATGTCGGCATTGGAACTTTCAAGCCACTGAAGGGCGAAAGGGTTGAGGAGCACCAGATGCATTCCGAAACATATGAAATACCCCGCGAAACCCTCCGCGCCCTTGCGGAGTCCAAGCGCCCGCGCATGGCAGTCGGAACTACCTCGTTAAGGGCAATGGAGGATTACATGCGGAAGCACCCCTCCGTAGATCCAAGTTTGGATTTTGTCGGGTCGGCAAAGCTGTTCATCTATCCCCCACAGCGGATAATTTCCGCCGACGCTTTGATTACAAATTTCCATCTTCCGCGCTCAACTTTAATGTGCCTCGTATCAAGCTTCATTAAAGCGGGTTCAACAGAAGGCATCGACATACTGAAACATCTATATGCTGTCGCCATAGAAAAAAAGTACAATTTCTATTCATACGGCGACGCAATGTTAATACTTTAAGTTTATTGCTGATTTGGATCTCCTTCCGCGCAAACATAAGGCCGCTTAAAACAATTATTGCTTTTACGCGGCCTTAAAATTATCCCCATTCCACTATATCCCGATGCAAGAGCCCCTGTGGACTGGCAAAAATTTTCCAAACATAGCGAACGCAATGCAACTTTATCTACGCGCGCTGTTATTTTTACAAAAACTACGCCCACATCATGCCGGTTAACATCGGGGTTCCACAATATGCCGATTTGCATTAACTGCGGAAACGCAAAGTCTTTTTGTCAGAATAAAGCTTGTCGCGGATTATTTTTTCAAGGCGCATCAGCTGATAGTCAGAACGGTTGCGCAGCAGCCTCTCCATACCCTCGACAAAATCCGACGGCGTGTAGTTCGCCGATTCAAGAAGATACATTACCAAGGCGTCGCGGTGGAAGCGCATGTAGGATTTTTTCTCCTCGCCCTTGCGCGCGCGCCC
>CASFWX010000006.1 GCA_949298545.1 uncultured Verrucomicrobiota bacterium
GTGCCGGAAAGGGAATCGCTTATTATAAGATAGGGCGGAATCACCGCGGAAGCCAGTATCGCCGCGCTTATCAGCATCAGCGGCCTCTTCTTCGCAAATGCAGTCTCCTCTATTATATGCTTGGGCAGAAGATTTACGCCCATGGCATTCGGAAGAACCATGCGCGCAGCCTCGCCTATAATTTCGCTCATGCGGCACGCCGAATCTGCTAGAAGCTGCTGGTCCACATTCGGACCGACGGCGACATTCGATATCGAGTCGAGATATTCGACGTCCAGCTTCTGGTCTTCTGCAAGCGCCTTTGCAAATCCGGGAAGGAGCGAAGCCTTGCCTGTCAGATATATTGCTGAGGGCGCCGCAACGCGGCCTCCCCTACGATAGTTCAGTATCGAACGCTTCAGCTCTATGCTGATTCTTTGGGTCGTCGACGCGACACCGGAAGTGTGGTGCTCGTCTTCGGGACCGTCTTCCGACAAAAAGCGCATCTTGAGCTTTTCAGCGCTTACAAAATCCTTGCCTATCGAATCCGCCAGCGACTGGGTCAGAGAATTGCCGCCCACGGGAATGGACCTGACAAAAAGCCCGTCCGCGCGAGCCACCAACATATTGGTAAAGCGCGCGCCTATATTGAGAATAATTACGTCTTGGGGAAGCCCGCAATACTGCCATGTGTTATAGTCGAGTATCGAGGAAGCTTCTATTGACTCGGGTATGATTCCCGCCGCTGATACCGCATCGCAAAATTCGTCAGCCACCGACGCTTTCATCGATGTCAGGAATATCTCGCTCTCGACGCCGTCGTCCGATATTATCTGATAATCCCAAGTGACGTCGTTTATCGGATAGGGAATATTTTTCTCCGCTTCAAACGATATGACTTCCGCCCTGCGCGAGGGTTCAACGTGCGGAATCTTTATCGTCTTGGCCAAAATCAGCATTGACGGAGCTATAAGAGTAGCGCGGCCGGAAAGCTTCATCATCTGGAGCGCCGCCGTAAGGGCGGGCAACCATTCCTCCTGCGAGGAATAATCGTATTGAAGCTCCTGAACTTTGAAACTTTCCATTACGAGCTTCCCGGACGACACGGCAAATTCCGCCGCGCTGACATGGGTTGCCGCGCAATTTATGATAAGTTTGCTTTTAGAACTCATTTTTTACAAATCGACCAAAAGGGTATAATTTCGTGGGGATAATTGAAAGATGTAATAGCAAAATCGTCTATTAGTAAAGCATTTTTTCAATCCAATATAAAAATGCTTCAAATAAACCTCTTTCAAAGCTTCAGAAAGGCTATTTTTGTCCTCTCCGAAACTTCGATAAAGGAGATTCCCTTCGCCATAGCTACGCAAGGGCGAAAGGGACGTCTGTTTCTAACGCGCCTGTATGTACGAAGGTATGGGCAGATTGCCGCCCTTTTCAAATTCATAATACTGCACGTTAAACGGGCAATTATTCAAAGGCATCAACACGCCGTCGTTTGCCTTCATTGCCTCTGCCACGAGTTTTTGATATTCAGTCCAGACTTTGCGCGGATCGCTCGAGGTCATTATCGTCTTGGACACCATCGTTGAAACATTCTGCTTGGTCAGAGGTATCTTAACACCGGCGGCGGAAAGCTCTATGCTCCACATGTACGGATCGGACTGTATCCTGTACAAGCTGTACGCCTCCCACGGAATATAGAAAACCACGGGAACTTTTTTGCCGACTTGAATCGCGAACAGTTGCGCCTTCGCCTTCATCACAATTAGAGAGGCCGGATCCCTCTTGTCCGAAGCCTTCTCGTCTTTATAAACGAGCGTCAACTCAAGCACGACATCGCGTATCCACTGCTTGTTGTTTGCGTTTTCGTCGGGGTTTTCCGTCCCCTGTATCTCTATTTCAACGCGGGTCCATTGGCCGCCGGCGCGATTTATCGCCTGCGCCTGGATCTTTTTGAAATCCATTCCCTTTATTACCACGCAATCCTGTTTCGCGTGAAGCATTAGAGATGCTCCCGCAAAAACAAGGGCCAAACAAAAATACTTTATCTTCTTCATGAGATTTTTCTTATATTTTATGCAAAGAGCCTTCAAGCTTTTTTTGCCTTTGCGCAAGTTATCCGGCAAAAAGACGGCTGCCCCATAAACTCATCGCGGAAATCTTTGCATCATGCAAAGCAAAGCCTATTTGGATCCGCCAAATGGAATGCAAAGTGCGCGCCATAGCGGCAACGGAAAAATGCGAATCGAAATCTCTCCCCGCATTCGCATCGAATAATCAGAATATGAAAATAATGAATCCCGACAAGGGCTACGCCTGCCGGGATTAAGAAAAAAGTGGGCCGGGAGGGGTTTGAACCCCCGACCAAGCGATTATGAGTCGCCTGCTCTAACCACTGAGCTACCGGCCCGTTTAACAGGTACTTTCCATTTTGGAAAGGCTAACACTTTGCATTTACTTTTTTTCTATGCAAGTTTTTTTTGCGAAAATCCTCCTTTCAAGAAAATCCGTGGAATAGAAGGAACCATAATAATCCCATTTGCGCAAAACGGGGTTCAAAAGAAAAGCAATCCCGCGCAAAACAATAGTTGAAAAAATTTTTTCGGCCGCAATTTTAAGAATGATGAAGCATCTCAGCAGCACAGTAGTTTTGCTTGGCGTATTTTGCCTAGGGCACTTCTTTGCAAATGCCCGAGCCGGCAGCGGCGAAAGCGACGGCGGAATTTCAGATCCCGCCCTGTCCATATTGTCAAAACGCGCCGAAAGCGGAGATGAACGTTCGCAATTCGACATGGCAATGCGGTACGCCAAAGGCGCCGGAGTAAAAAAAGACGCGGCAAAAGCGGCCGAACTATTTGAGAAATCAGCGGAACAAGGCAATGCATACGCGCAGAATTTTATAGCTTCGGCATACGCGAAGGGAGACGGAGTCAAGCGCGATTTAAAGAAAGCCGCCCGCTGGTGGATGGCCGCCGCGGATTTGGGATATCCGGAGGCGGAATACAACCTGGCGGTTTGCTATGCTTCGGGATTGGGAGTGGAGAGGAATTTTAGAAAAGCGGCCGAGCTTTGGAAGAAAGCGGCTGATGCTGGCCATATCCTATCACAAATAAATACTGCCGCCCTCTTCATAAACGGCGGAGTTTTCGACAAGGACGAAGCGCGCGGCATATCCTACTTGCAAAAAGCCGCAGATGCTGACAATACCCGCGCGCTTGCCTTGTTGGCGGGTTTTTACTACCACGGCAAACACGTCGCCCGCGACAAGCCTAAGAGCGCCATTCTATGGGAAAGAGCTGCAAAACTCGGCGATGTGCACTCGCAAAAAAACCTCGCCCGAATGTATTTGTCCGGAGACGGAGTCAAAGCCGACAAGGCGGAGTTCATAAAATGGATATCCAAAGCAGCCGACACCGGGGATCCCGAAGCCATGTTCAACCTCGGCACCGCCCTTGAGAAAGGAGACGGGGTGGAAAAAAACGAGGAGCTTGCCCAAAGGCTTTTTAAGAAGGCAGCCAATGCCGGATTCCAGGAAGCAGCGCAAAAGTTAAAAAAATAGGGCATCATTTTTACCACAAATTTGCCCTGACGCGATGCGCGTTCATTTAAACGCAACGTTTGCCGCAAAGTAAAAAAATATACATTGCAAAAAATTTCATTGTGAAAAACCACAAATGAGGCGCGCCTTAATAGCAGGCGCGCCTTTGCGGATTTTAATGCCAAACATTAATCCGTCATTTGCGAACGATCTCAAACCTCACAAAGTTCTTTTTCCCGGAATTCGGAATGCGCACTTCGTAGAGGTCGTAGTCGCCATCGGATGCAACAAATACGGGATCGTCGGCATAATTCCAATCTATCAAATTGTCGCTGTATTGTATTCTGACCTCTGCCCCGACGGCGAGTTTCTGCCTCCTAAAGGATACCGCAAAACCTCCGCTGGACTCCAAGGTTGATACATTCTTCAACGTTATCGGGTTAAAGGCATAGTCGCCGAAGACATAGCGCTCAAGATTGCTCGGGGCGCCATTTGAAGATATATCGGTTTCGGAACCGGCTATTCCGTTCGCGACAGCCCAATCCGAGTAATTTTGCCCGACCGACAAGGTGAACGCGTCGGATTCTATCTCGCTGATATCATTAGCTAATGATATTACGCAGCGGTAGGAATTTCCGCGCATGTCGTAAGCCACCGGATTGATAGTCAGAGTCTGTTGGGTTTCACCGGGTATGTCTATCCAATACTGCTCGCCCGTTTCAACGTCAAAGCTGGGAGCAACCTGCCACTGGCAGTCGGCATTTGAAAGCTGAGCCGACAATCCAAGAGTGAGCGAAGAACCGGCAGCGACAAGAGTCTGCCCGGTCACCGCAACTTTTACGTCGAGGCGCACAGTGCTCGATATGGATGTCCCGTCGGAATTCGACACTTCGCAATAATAGAGCGTTCCGTTGTCTTCAAGTGCTACAGATGGGATTACGAGGGTGTCGCCCGTAGCTTCGCTTATTACGCTGGCGCCGCCTCCGACTTTGCCTTTGCTCCACTTGTATGTCAGCGGCTGGGCTCCTTCAGCCTCTATTTTGAAGGTCGCGCTGTCTCCGGCATAGACGGTTTGAGATGATATGTCGGAAGTGATTTTTGGAGGCCATGTGACGGTCACCGTCGTCTCGGCGGATGCCGACGAGCCGGGATTGGAAACCGTACAGCGGTACGCGTTGCCGTTCATATCGTATGTGAGCGAAGCAAAGTAGAGGGTTGGCGAATTTTCTCCGGGCAGATCTACCCATTCATCGGAACCGGCAGCCTTAACCTCCCATGAATACGAAAGCGGGGCGTACCCGGACGCGTCGACAAATATCGACGCAGGAGAGCCCACGTTCGCGGAGAAGGACTGTATGGCATTTATCGACACTTTCGCGTAAACGACAATCAGAACCGGATTCGTATATACGATAGTTCCACCGTTGGAGACGACGCATCTATACGACATGTTGTAATCCTTCATCTGGAGCGTGAGATCGAAAGTCGATGATGTGGCCCCGTCAACATTCGTCCATTCGCCGGTGAGGGTGTCAAATCTCTGCCATTGGTAGGAAGTCGCGTTAACCGCATTCGCTTCGAGCCTTACTGTGGAGCCCTCGTATCCGTCTACGACATTCGGCAGAGGATCTATTGTTATATCGCCCGTTACAGACAGCTTGACGGTTTTTGAGAACGCCTCGCTCGAACTGTTGTAAACCCTGCATCTGTAATACGTGCCGTCCATTTCCTCCGTCACTGGCGAAATTGTATATGACGCTCCCGTAGCGCCTGATATATTAGACCAGCTCGACCCGTCGGGAGAACTCTGCCATTGAAGCTTTATATCCTTGCCGCCTGCGAGTATCGTAAAGACAGCCTTCCCTCCAACGGTGGTCGCAACGTCGGAAGGATCGCTAATGACATTGGCGTTTTCATAGACGTTCAAAATTGCCGGATCGCTCTCGGCCGCGAGCAGAGACCCGTTATACAAGACGCATCTGAAATACGCCGCATTCATTGAGACGTCCGCAACGATTGAATACTGATTTGTGTTCGCCCCGGAGCCCGAAAGGTTTGTCCAAGTTATGCCGCTGTCGGTGGATATCTGCCATTGGTAGGTTATCGGCTGTATGCAAAACGCGTTTATGCTGAACGAAGCAGTTTCGCCAGAAACCACGTCGAGAGACTTGGGCTGGCTCAAAATGCGCACCCCCGCCCAAACCGCCAGAGATGCGGATTCAGAGACCACTCCCCCGCCAGATCCGACCACGAGGCATCTGTACTGGTAAGAATCTCCCGTGAACTTGGTCAACACCTTGTATGTCGAATCTGTGGCGCCTTCGACGTCCGTCCATGCATATCCTCCGTCTGTCGAGACCTGCCACTGGTAGGAGAGATTCCCCCCGCTGGCAGCAACGCTGAACGTCACCGTTTCTCCCTCTATTACAGAAGACGGTGCGGGCTGTTCGTAGATGTACGGATACGGAAGAACTGTCAAAGTCGCCACTGAAGTGTAATTTTCGTCCCATTCAAACGCCACAGCCCCGCTTGAGTCGTAAACCTTGCGGCTGAACTTCGCCCTGTACTGATAGCCGTTCATATCGCTTGTGGCCTTGCTTACAGAAAGCGTTCCTTTTGTAGCCCCGGGAATCGCATACCAAGTGGACCCGCCGTCGTAAGACACCTCCCACTGGACGCTGAGATATTCCTTCGCGCTGGAAGCCGCGCTAAACGACACCGCACCGTCCAATCCAGTCGTGACGCTCTTGGGCTGGAGCGTTATCTCCATCGCATCGGTTACCGTCACATAGACGACATTCGAGTAGGTGTCGCCTATGGCGTTGCGTATCATGAGGCTGTAATAAAGAGTGTCTTCTGTTGCGGCCGTCAGATTTTTTATCGTCAGGTTTCCGTTCTCAACCACATGGTCGTCGTTCTCTGACACCGCCGTCCAAACGTACCTTGAGTTGTTGTAATCCTCATGTGGTATGCGCTCGCCTTCGACTATGGCTTGGTACCATGTTGCAAACAAGTCCGGCTTTCCTACTACTCCGACAGTAAACGTCACCTCTCCGCCTTCAACGCCGTAGCTCCTTATCGGCTGAAGCACAAAAACCGGAGCTTCCGTGATTGTAATTGAGGCGGGAGACGTCGTGATTGTTGAACCGTTGCAAGTTATCTCGCAAACAACCGACTGCCCGTTATGTGTGGCTATTACATTTCCGGATATTGTAAGAATGGAATATGCGGATTTTGTAGTTTCGGAACCCACAACAGTTCCGTTTACATACCAAGTGTATGTTATATCTTGGTCATAAGGAGCGGCAACCACAGTATAGAATGAAGTGTCAACATCCTGCGAAGTAGTCGTATTCCTGGGATTTACCAAAACGGAAAACTTCGGATTTACCGTCAGCGAAACTGCCTCGGATATAGCCTTGCTGCTCCCCCCGTTGGATACCACACAACGATACTTCCCCGCCATTGTGGAATGGGCGACAGGTATTGAATACACTGCGCCCGTAGCTCCGCTAATGTCGCTCCAATTCTGGTAATCTGTGGAGAACTGCCATTGATAGTAAAGCTCCGAAGATCCCGAAGCGACAACGCTAAATACAGCGGTAGCCCTTTCTATTGTAGACACCGATACGGGCTGTTCGCTGATCGTTATCGTCGCGGGAGACTTCACCGTGAGAGAGGCTATGTCCGAATATATGCCTACCCCCGAAGCGGTCATTATGCTGCAGCGATATTCATAGCCATTCTGCGAAAGAGCGGCGGAGAAAGAATAAGTGGCGTCCACAGCCGGAAGTATATTGGTCCATTGTCCGGTCTCAGACGTCCTGTACTGCCACTGGAATTTCGCCGTTCCTGAAACACCCACTGTGAAGGAAACGGTTTCCCCCGCATCTACGGCCCTGTCTACGGGCTGGGATACGATTGTCACCCCCGTGTCTATTGTAAGGACGCCATAAGTCGAGTAGGCTCCGCCGCTTGAATCTTCAACATAGCACCTGAAGGTCCTGTTATTGTCCGAAGCTGCTGCTCCTGCAAGCGTATACGTCGAAGATGTCGCTCCGGATATCACAACCCATTCTGATTCTCCGGCGCTCTTCGACTCCCATTGGAAAGACGCACCCGAAGGCGCATTTATAACGGAGAATTCTGCATTCCCTCCGATTTCAACACTCGCGGTTTCAGGAGATACCGTATAATAATCCTTTATGTATATGCGAGCAGTGTCGGTATAAATATCCTGGGCTGAACTGGTGAGGCGGCAACGGAAGAACGAGTTATGGTACTCCTGCGTGACTTCATCGATGACGTAAGACGAAGAAACCGCCCCGCTTATATCGTTCCAATCCCCGTATTCGGAATCGAACATTTGCCACTGGTACGAAGTGGCGCCGGAAGCTACAACCGAAAGCTCCACTGAAGTCCCGCCTATAACTTCCGTATTCTTTGGCTGCTCGGAAATCTCTATCGCCGAAACCATCGAGACGACATACTCGTTTGAAAGCGCGGATTTTCCCGCCAAAGTCAAGGTGCAACGGTATCTGTCTCCGCTCATGGAAAGCTCTGTCGGAGTTATGGTCAAGGACGGGGAATTGCCACCCACCGCAGACCATTCACCGCTTCCGTTGGCTTTGAACTCCCATGCGTAGGACGCCCCCTCAACGGAATTTACTGTGAGCTCCAAAGGCGTTCCCGCCGCAGTAGACGTCGAATTCGAGGAAATTACCGGAGAATCCAAAATGCCCAAATGCGAAACGCCAGATACCACGGACATTCCGGCATTTGATACCACGCACCTGTATTCTCCTGAATCGGAAGCCTCCGCATCGCTTATCGTGTAAGTCGAAGATGTTGCTCCGGCAAGATCCACCCACTGGCCGCTTGAAGCGTCGTATTTTTGCCACTGGTAGGAGAGATTTGAACCGCGCGCATCGACCGAGAGCGTCACGGATTCCTGCGAGAATCCTACCAGTTCGCTTTCGGGCTGGACGTCTATAAAGACTGAATCTTCAACATATATAATGCACGATTCGGAAGCCACTTCAAGCGACCCGTTGCCTATCAGGCAGCGCATGTATATATTATTGTTGGAAGCCTTTGTGACGGGATCTATCACGAGAGTCGAAGTTTTTGCGGACGCCACGGACATATCGAACCATTGCCCGGTCGAATCGTCGAGCCATTGCCACTGGTAGGAGAGGTTTTCGCCTTCCGCGATTACAGAGAACGTGGCGCTCTCGCCGGCAGGCACCGTTTGAGAGGCAACCGGCTGGGTCTTTATCACAATATTCGAATTTACGCTGAGCTTTGCAGTGTTCGAAGTGCGCACGACGCCTGATGGGAGAAGCGCAGACACCCTAAACAGATTTCCGTCCATATCCGTAGTTATCGAATCAATCGTGTACGAAGTTTCTGTCGCCCCCGATATCGGAGACCATGAGGCGCCGTTGTTCGTTGAAATTTCCCATTGGTATGTTTCGCCAGCATGCGACCTGACGAGCGAAACCGTATAGGACTGCCCCGCTATGCCTTCGTGAGCCTCAGGGGAAATTTCAGGCTCGGAATAGACGCGCAAGCTCACCGCCGAAGTCGTCTTGTTTTCGACTCCGTTGCTAACAATGCAACGATACTGGGTAAGGTCGTTGGACAAGTCTCCGCTCACAGTGAGAGTCGGCTCGGTAGCTCCCGATATGTCCACCCATTTGCCGTTTGAATATTTCTGCCACTGGTAGGACACTTCATCTCCGTCGACAGATATGCTAAAGACCGCGCTGTCTCCAGTGTAAATGACGGAGGACGCCGGATAGGAAACGATGGTGAACGGCGTGGGAACCGTCAAGGTGACAATATTCGAGTATACACTTCCGCCGCCGTTGGAAACCACGCACATGTACTGCGAGCCGGACACCGAGGGCGAAGCCGTTACGGAATACGAATTGGAAGTCGCACCGTCTATATTAGCCCATGACTGGCCGCCGTCCGTCGAAACCTGCCATTGGTAGGTCAACGGAGCCGTTCCAGATGCGACTACAACAAAGTTGGCCGTCTTGCCCTCATAGACAAAGGCATTGGACGGCTGCGTCTTTATGCTCACGGTATCCTGCAGGCGGATTATTGTATAATTCGACGAGAACTCCTTGCCCATGTAGTTCTTTGCTATGCACCTGATGTAGCAATTTTTCATCGACGGCGTCGTCTGAAGTTGAAGCGTGCTTGTCTGCGCCGAACCTCCGACCCCGGAGACTCCCTCCCAAGTTATTCCGGCGTCATAGGATATCTGCCACTGGTAGGACACATTTGATTCTATACAGGTAGCATCGACCGAAAATTCCACTGTTTCTCCGGCATAGCAGGTGACGCTTTCGGGCTGCTTATTGAATACGATGGGCGCAGACACCGTAAGGGTCGCCGTTTCCGTGCGAATCGAGCTGGTCCCGTTGCTTATCAAGCAATAATATTGCCACCCGTTCATGGAGTAGTCCGTAAACTGCTTTAAAGTCGAAGTATACGAGCCCGACACCTCAGACCACGTTGTGCCGGCATCTTTAGAGACATACCATACATACGACAGCCTTCCGCCGCTTACGCTGACAGAAAATTCAGCCATTTCTCCCGCAACAACCGATGTGTTTTTCGGCTGTTCAAGTATTATCGGGGTTGAGGCGACTGTCAAAACCGCCGAATTGGACACCGCGCTTGTGGTAATGATCGCGGTTGAATACTCGACGGTATCGCTGACTACGCATCGATAATTCCTGCCGTTCCATTCAAATGGAACTTCGGATAAGGAGAGTGTCGGATTTGTCGCTCCGTATATTTCCGTCCAATTGGAACTGTCGTCGCTGTATTCCCACTGGTATGAAAGTTCGCCTTCACCAATGGCCTCGACTGTAAACGACACGTTCGCGTACAAGCCTACCTGCTGGCTTTCGGGCTGTTTGGTGAATTTTATCGCGGAACCGACATAGAGATAGGCGACGTCGGAATACGTCACATTTTCTTTTCCGTCTATGGTATTGGTCACCTTGCACCTATACATATTTCCGTTCATTCCCTTGCCGACGGAATTTAGCGTTAGAGTATCGGTGATGGATCCTGCAGCCTCCCAACTTGTAGTGCCAACTCTCATTACTTGCCACTCGTAATACAGGACAGGTTCGCCGACGGCGGTTATTGAAAATTCAACGTTCCCGCCTTCTTCCGCGTATTGTGTCTGGGGCTGAACGGACACCTGCGGAGCGCTTTGGACATATAGATAGACAGGTTCGGTTGCCACCGTATCCATGCCCGCCTGGGAAATTTGGCACTGGACGGTCATTCCGTTATAACTTGCAAAATTCGGCAAATTGGCAGAGTTAAGGCTCCAAGTGCTCGTAAATTCGTCGGAAACAATATTGGAATACCATACGCCCGCGCCTTGCGAATCAATAATCGTCCAATAATATGTAATGCTTGTCCCGGAGCGGCCTATTACTTCAACCGTAAAGCGCGCCGTGCCGCTCGACGACACCCGTTGGGTCTCGGGCTGCTTGACTATCGTCAAGTTCCTGAGAACTTTCAAACTCGCCGACTGGCTTCGCGCCGTGCCGCGCGCGTTTGTAAGGACGCACCTGTAAAGCGGCAACACTGTCGCCGTCGACATGTTCATGTTAGTCGGGACCGAATACGAATAGATTATGCCGCTCTCTCCTGCCTCCTCGTAAGCTGTTCCGTCGGAAGCTACGGCCCATGTGGCCCCGTTGTCCACAGACTTCTCCCAAGATGCAGAGACGACATTTAGCGCCTCGCATGAGAACGTGGCGGTATCGTTGTACATTACGGTCTGATCCTGGGGATGCGAAATTATCTCGACTGCAAGGCCTACGGTGAGAGTTGCGCTTGAAGTTATCACGTTGGTTCCGAGCGGACTCGAGAGCACGCAGCGGTATATGTACCCGTTCATCGCCAATTCGCTCTTCACGCTGTACACAGAACTCGTCGCGCCGCTTATGTCGTTCCATGAGGCGCCTCCGTCGTAGGAAACCTGCCACTGGTACGATATGTCGTCCCCGGTGGCAACCACTTCGAACGACACGGTGGAGCCGTTGTTCGCATCGACAGAAGACGGCTGCTTGGTGATGCTTATCGGGGTCAAGACGTACAAGGAAACAACCGAGGACATCTTCCCCTCCGGACCGGCTATGCAGCGGTAGCGGTAGTTGTTGAAACTTTTTTCAGCCGTAAACGAATAGGTAACTCCGGTCGCGCCGCTTATGTCGCTCCAAGTCTTGCCTCCGTCGGCGGAATAGCGCCATTGAATGGGCGTGAGCGCCGTGTCGGCGGTAAAGGTCACGGTATCGCCCTCCTTGCAGGATACGGATGCGGGCGTAACGTCGAAAATATCCGGCAGATATTCCCAGCCGTATTCCCCGCCGTCCTGCGCGCCTGCCGAACCGGAAAATCCGTCAAACTCCAGCATAGCCTGCTGCTGGCTGGTCAGCTTTTCCCTAAAATATATGTGGTCTTGGTCGGGGACATAATTCTTTATTATGAAGCTGGAATCGGTGCCGCTGAGCGAATCGGAAGTTGTCATGCGGTCAAACGCCACGATTTGAGAGGTGGAATTCTCTCCAAAATCGAGCGTGGCAACAATCGGAGCGGCGCCCGTGCGTGAAAATGAAAGCGTGCCAAACTCCTGAGACGACCCGTTGAGGGAAAGGGAACCCGCAACATTTTCCTCGTCTGCGGGAGTCCTAAAAGTCAGGTTCGTTCCGGGAAGGAGCTGGTCGGCGTACAGATAGGAAACAACGCCTCCCAATTCAATTATCAAATCCGTCCCGTCAAAAGCGTAGGCTCCATCCTGCTTGGCCAGCTGAACTTGAGATGAAACTATCATGCGCGAAAATGTATTGGTCGCCGTCCCGCCCAAGACAGCCCAAGGCAGCACCTTATCGGGACCTATCCCGGCAAAATTGAATACGACGTCCTGTCCGGGAGCGGAAATTTTTGAGTCGAGCTGAATGTTTCCCGCGCTGATATAACGGTTGATTCTCCTCCATGTGCTGAATATCAGCCCGTTCCCTTCGCCCGCGTCGAGATTTGAATAAATGGTATTGGCCGCATCGAAATAAAGAGTGCCTGAAGACTGGTTGCTGATCGCCGCGCGCTGGGCGCCAGTTGAGGAAAACGCCAAATCCGTCTTAAAATAATAGTCGGTATATTTGGTATTTACAACGCCGCCAGGATTAAAACCGCCGCCGGATCCCCTCAAATTCTCTATTGCAAGGAGGTTTACGCCGGAAGTTTGCATATCTTTTGTCGAGCCGAGATTAAAAGACAATACATTGCCGTCCGCGGACTGGAGAGTATCTGCTATGTAAGTAAAATTATCTATAGAGTAGTTTGAAATGACAATATTATCCATGTCCAGTATCATCGCGCTCTCCAATGTACTCGCGCTCCCGCCGGACATCAAGTCGAACCCCACCCTGAAATACATGCCGCTGTCCACACCGGGTATAACGCTGTAATTCCACCTCGTGTATGTGGACCAAAGCGATGTCTCGCCGTCGATATAGCCGTATCCGATTGGCTTTGCTATTCGCTTGAACGAATAGGTTTGAGGAATGGCGTCTTGGGCTGTGGCGCCTCCCCATGCGAGAAATCCGGCGATAAATAATAAATTTAAAAGTAACTTTTTCATCAAATTCTCCAATTTGAAAGCGCGACGCGTTTGGCGCGTACACACTACTGCTTTTTTAACAATCCTACTTAGCTTCTTTCCCGCGTCAACGCATTTTTTTTCATTAAATTCGCAAAGAAAACAGCATTTTTTCGCCGCGCGCAAAAAAATCTCGATTTTTTTCAGATGCGAATCTAACTTTTGTTTTATGGGGATAAATATGTTTTCATTTCTTTGCGGCGGATCGCCTGTCTTGGCGACTTCATCATTGTCTGACTATTTCCTTCAATCTAACTTGGCGGGGCAAGTAATAGTGGTAATTCTGCTGATTTTCAGCGTGGTTGCATGGGGCGTTATGTTCTGCAAATATGCGGACCTCAAAAATATGTCGGATTTAAACGCCGACACGCTCGCGAAAGTGCGCCGTTCAAATTCGCTGATTGAGGCAGCCGCCGCAAAATCTCTAAAAGGCCCCTGCGCGGCTTTGCTGCGATCGGCGATGGAAGCATGGGGCCGGGCTGGCATGATAGACGAATCCATCAAACCCGAAGCCAAAGCCCTGCGCATCGCCCATGTGGAAAATTCACTCCAGCGAACTCTCGCGCGCCAGCTCTCCATCTACAACTCCAAGATGACCCTCCTCGGAACCATAATCAGCGGCGCACCGTTTCTCGGGTTGCTCGGAACCGTTTGGGGAGTCATGGACTCTTTCGGCTCGATGAGCGGGCAGTCCTCTGTCACTCTCCAGCAGCTCGCTCCCGGAGTTGCGGGCGCACTGCTAACAACCGTCGCCGGGCTCGTCGTTGCAATACCCTCTGTATTTGGCTATAATTTCCTGACAACAAAAGCACGCCAGCTCGCTACGGAAACAGAAATTTTCGCCAGCATGATCGCGGATAAAATCGAAATGGAGTCCGCCGCGCGCGCGGGCGAATTGCTGTCATCTGAATCAAAGCCTTCACCCGCCGTAGCTGTATCGGAAAAAATAGACGCCTCGCCGTCCGGGAAAATCATAAGTTTTTCCCTCGACGACGATGTAAATTCTCGCGATTCAGATTAGAGGCAACCCGCAAATTCTTTCGCCAGAAATGAAATTCAAGAGCAACAGCGACAAGCTTGAGAGCATGACGGAACTCAATGTCACGCCCCTCATGGATTTGGCGTTTTCCCTGCTGATAATATTCATGATAAGCACCCCGCTGCTCGAGCAAACAATACCCGTAAACCTTCCAAAGCAGGAGGCGAATTCCGCATCGAGCAGGCCCAAAATTGAATTTCAAACGGTTTCCATCGATCGCGATGGGCAAATATTCTGGGGCCGGCAACCTGTAAATCTGGTTGAACTCGACAGCCTTCTCGGCGCGCTGGCAAATCAGCCCGATCCTCCTGCCATCAGCCTGAGGGGTGACTTCTCGTTGCCATACCAGAAGATTGTGGACGTGCTGTCGGCAATAAAAAGGCACAACCTGACAAAACTGCATCTCGACACGGAGGTCAGATGAACCCCGACAATACGCGCCTGGGATTTTTATGTTCGTTCGCCCTGCATGCTTGCGCGGCTTTGGCGATAGTATTATCAATGTTTTGGAGCATGATTTTCCCCCCGCCCGACGAACCCCCGATTCAAGCATTTGAAATGGTTGCCCCGCAACCCGAGACATTGCCCGAACCGGAAATTCCGACCCCTATCCCCCAAATAGACGCTCCAGAAGCAAAAGATATAAAACCGCTGGAATTGCCTCCGGAACAGATTCCGGAACCGGATCCTAAGCCAGAGCCAAAGCCCTCCCCAAAACCAGCTCAGGAGCCGAAACCCTCCCCAAAACCAGTAGAGCGGCCGAAGAGAGTTTCCTACAAGGACTTTATAAAGTCCAATCCCAAAAAGACTGCTCCGGCCCGCCCCAACCGGACAAAGGGCAAGCCCATAAGCGCTCCCACGGTAAACGCGTCTCTGTCGAACATAGAAAACATAGCCGATATAAGCGTTTCATTGCAGACCACAAGCGCCATGCGCGACGCGCTTGCCGCCTATATCGCCTACATACGCAATGAGGCATTGCGGAACTGGGCCATAACCGGTGGCGGATTAGAAGCAAAAATTGGTTTCCGGGTCAGCAAAAACGGAGAAATAAGCGGAGTAAAGATACTCGAAAGCAGCGGCGACGAAGAATTCGACAAGGCGGCGGTCAAAGCCTTTTCTTCCCTGAGGAGGTTAAACCCTCCTCCGGATAACGCAGCCCATACTGTCACCATAAGATTTAAATCTAACTATTAAAAACCTGATCCCGCCCGCTTGCGCGATCGCAGGTCATAAGGCTTTTTTTAAACCCGCAGAATCGGTATGCCGATCCAGCGCCGAAATTTTTCAAGATGCTTGGCGCTATTTTACCTTTCTACTCCAAATGCCGCACGGCGCCCCGGATTGAGCGCCAATCAGAAAGAAAACCTGAAAATACTTGCAATTCAAATGTTGTAAATTATCAATGAACGGAAACTGGCAATATCGCAAATTTTGATTTTAGAATATGTTCAACAATAAGACCATTCTTGTAACTGGGGGAACCGGAAGTTTCGGGAAAAAATTTATAAAAACAGTATTGGAAACGTATCCGGATATAAAAAAAATAATAGTGTTTTCCCGCGATGAATATAAGCAATTCCTGATGTCGAACATGCCGGAATTCGCGCCTTTTATCCATAAGATGCGGTTCTTTATTGGGGACGTCCGGGACAAGGACCGCCTAATGATGGCGCTGGAAAACGTCGATATAATAATCCATGCCGCCGCCCTGAAGCAAGTTCCCGCTTGCGAATACAATCCGTTTGAAGCCGTAAAAACAAACATCATCGGCGCGCAAAACGTCATAGAAGTCGCGCTTGCCAGAAATGTTGACAAAGTGGTTGCGCTCTCGACCGACAAAGCCTGCGCGCCCCTCAACCTGTATGGAGCGACAAAACTTTGTTCCGACAAGCTTTTTATAGCGGCCAATGCCTACAGCGGCGACAAACGCACAAAATTCTCCGTAGTCAGATATGGCAACGTAGCCGGCTCGAGGGGGTCTGTAATCCCGTTCTTCCAAAAGCTCCTCAAGGACGGGGCAAAGCTCCTTCCGATAACGGATTACAGAATGACGCGCTTCTGGCTCAAACTTGAGGACGCCGTTTGGATGGTTCTCAACGCGTGCAAAGAAATGAGGGGCGGAGAATTATATGTGAAAAAAACTCCGTCCATGAAGATATCTGAGCTGGCTGAAGCTATAGCGCCAGGCATGAAGACCTACGAGGTCGGGATTCGCCCCGGAGAAAAAATCCACGAGCAGATGATTTCGTCTGAAGACGCGCGCAGGACTTTAGAATTTGACGATTATTACATAATACAGCCAGATACGGATTGGTGGGCCTACCGTGTGGAAGGCATAGGCGGCAAACCCGTCGCAGAAGATTTTTCCTACGATTCCGGAAATAATTCGCAATGGCTGACAATAGAACAAATGAAGCAGCTAATAGGTGAACTTGATGCCTAAGATTTACAGTTATGGCTACCAATACATCGACGAAAGCGACATATCGTCGGTAATAGAAGTCCTGCGAAGCGATTACCTTACTTGCGGTCCGAAAATAGGTGAGTTTGAAAATTTAATCTGTTCGTTCACCGGGGCGAAATATTGCGTGGCAGTGTCAAACGGGACCGCCGGGCTCCACTTGGCAGCGATGGCTGCGGGGCTGGGGGCCGGGGACGAAGCTATAACATCTCCGATTACTTTTCTCTCTTCCGCGAATTGCATTTGCTTCACAGGGGCCAAGCCCGTGTTTGCCGACATAGAGTCCGACACTGCAAACATAGACCCGACAGAAATAGAGAGCCGCATAACCGGCAAGACAAAAGCCATAATACCAGTGCATTTTGCCGGTCAATCCTGCGACATGAAGCGCATTTGGAGCATTGCCCAAAAGCGCGGAATAACTGTAATTGAAGATGCCGCGCACGCGATGGGATCGGATTACGAAGACACAAAAGTCGGCTCGTGCAAATACTCCGACATGACTGTATTCTCCTTTCACCCTGTAAAAAATATAACCACGGGCGAAGGCGGAGCCATCACTACCAACAATAGCGCACTATACGAGAAGCTTCTATCCCTTCGCAGCCACGGCATGCACAAAGACGGCAACATGCGCGCGACATGGGAATATGAAATGCGCGAATTGGGCTATAATTACAGGATGACAGATTTGCAGGCAGCCTTGGGGATCAGTCAGTTGTCAAAGCTCGGGCGCTTCAAGAAGCGCAGGCGCGAAATAGTGGAATTTTACAACGAAAACTTGCAAATAGACCATCTTGTCGAACGCGAATTCTCAAACGCGTGTTTTCATCTCTACCCAATTCTAACGGAAAACCGCCGCGAGTTTTATTTTAGGGCGAGAGAAAAAGGGCTGCATCTTCAGGTCCACTACATACCCGTCCACACGCAGCCTTATTATTCACGTTTCTCATATAAGCTTGGGGACTACCCGAAATCGGAGGCCTATTATAGCAAGTGCATATCCTTGCCGCTCTACCCTTCGCTGGACGACGGCGATTTGTCCGAAATAGTAAAACGCATAAAGGAAATTTTATAGTGAGAGTCGTCGCGATCATTACCGCGCGGGGCGGTTCAAAGCGCATACCCCGAAAAAACATAAGAGATTTTATGGGAAGGCCGATGATCGACTACGCGATAAGGGCCGCTTTGGGATCGCGCATTTTCGAAGAGGTCATGGTGTCGACCGACAGCGAGGAAATCGCCGCCGCATCAAAGCAATCCGGGGCTGAAGTCCCGTTTATGCGCTCAGGAAGCGCATCGAGCGACCTCGCCACCACCGCGGACGCCATCTGCGAAGTCCTTGAAAATTATCGAAAGCTGGGCAAGAGCTTCGACGGATTTTGCTGCATATATCCGTGCGTTCCGCTCCTAAGCGCCGATATATTGTCCGACGCATTTGGCCGCTTCGCATCTTCAGGCTGCGACTCTCTCGTGCCAGTCGTAAAATATTCGCATCCGATACAGCGGGCTTTTGAACTCGGCAAAGACGGTTTTATAAAATACCGCGAGCCGAAATTTCGGAATTCGCGCACGCAAGACTTGCCTCCGGCATACCACGACGCAGGAATGTTTTACTTTTCCAAAGTAAAGCCTTTTTTGGAAACAAAATCTCTCGTATCCGAAAAGACAATCCCATACGAGATGGGGGAAGAGAGAGTCCAGGATATAGACACGCCAGATGATTGGTCTATGGCGGAGTTGAAATACAAAATGATTTATAATGCATAGATACGGATTGAAATTATGGTCGGCAAACACCGGCTCGTATTTGCGCGCGGCCAGAAGCCTCTACGATGAAGGCGTCTTCGACTACGTTGAATTATATGTCGTACCTGGAACACTCGACACGCTCGAGCAATGGCGCGCCTTTAAGGCGCCTTTCGCGATTCACAACGCCCACTCCGCACACGGATTCAACCTTGCCAATCCCGGCATGAGATCCACGAACCGCAAGATATACGAGCAAAGCAGGAAATTTGCCGACGCGCTGGACGCCCGGTTTATAATTTTCCACGGTGGGCTCGACGGCCGCGCCGAGGAGACAGCCGAGCAATTGTCCGATTTCAAGGAACCGCGCGCACTTATAGAAAACAAGCCCGCCGTGGCTCTGCCTAATAATATATCGGGCGCGTTCTGCAGGGGAGCGACAAAAGAAGAATTGTCAATGATAATCAAGGCGGCAAATTGCGGGTTCTGCCTCGATTTTGGGCATGCGGTATGCGCGGCGGCGCATCTAAAGGCCGATCCCTATTTGTACATAAAAGGCTTGGCCGGCTTGGAGCCGTCTATGTTCCACTTGTCTGATGTAAAAGACATGGATTCCCCCTACGATGCCCATCCCCATCTGGGAAGCGGCGAACTCGACCTGCTCCGAATCAAAAGAGAATTTCTGCCCTCCGGAGCAATGGTTTCAATCGAAACCCAAAAGGACAGCAAGGACAATTTGGACGATTTCGCAAGCGACGTAAAATGGATGAAAAACTTAAAGTAATTTCCGCCACAAAAGCCGACGCCGAAAGAGTCTTTAAGCTCTCCAACGACGACGAAGTCCGGAGGAATTCTATCAATACAAAAAAAATAGAATGGCACTCCCACTTGGAATGGTTCTCCAAAGCTATCGAAAGTTCAGACTGCGCGTACTTCATAGCCGAATATGACGGTGAATTCTGCGGGCAGATACGGTTCAACCTCGAAAATGGCGAATGGGTCACCAGCATAAGCGTCGCAAACTCTTTTAGGGGCCGACACATAGGTTCGGCAATATTGAAGTCCGCAATTTCGAAGCTGCCCTCCAAGCGGATAATTGCCTATGTAAAGAGCCGCAACGCGGCATCGCTCAAAATGTTCTCCTCTTGCGGGTTCAGCGTACGCTCAGAGCTTCTAATCGGCGGCGAGCCCTACAAATTGTTAAAGTATGGCAAATAGAACCTTCATAATTGCGGAAATGTCCGCCAACCATTGCGGGGATTTAAACCTCGCCAAAGAGATAATATCCGCGGCTAAATCGACAGGTGCGGACGCCGTAAAGATTCAAACATATACGGCCGATACGCTGACGCTCGACTGCCGCTCAGAGATATTCAAGATCAAAGGCACTCTCTGGGACGGGAAGTATTTATACGACCTCTACAAAGAAGCCTGCACGCCATGGGAATGGCAGCGCGAGCTCAAAGAGTACGCTGACTCAATCGGCATACCCCTCTTCTCGACCCCTTTCGACGCAAGCGCCGCGGATTTTCTCGAAGAATTAAACGTTCCCATGTACAAAATCGCCAGCTTTGAGGCGTTTGACTACAATCTCATAAGATATGTTGCCTCGAAGCAAAAACCCATGATAATTTCCACCGGAGTCTCAACGATAGAAGAAATGCAAGGTGCAATAGACGCATGCAAATCGGAAGGGAACAATGACATCACATTGCTCAAATGCACTTCCGCGTATCCGTCAAAGCTTTCGGACATGAACCTGTCGACCATTCCAGACATGATAAGGCGCTTCGGGCCGCAGGGAGTAAAAATCGGGCTCTCCGACCACTCGATGAGCCTTGCCGTGCCAATAACGGCTGTCGCCATGGGAGCGCGCGTCATCGAGAAGCATTTTACGCTCGATAGGTCGCTTGGAGGAGCTGACAGCGGATTTTCCCTGAATGTTTCAGAGTTCTCGGAAATGGTGAAATGCGTCCGCGAAGCGGAAGAAGCCATTGGGGTTCCGAATTATTCGGTGGACATGAAGAACCGCAAATTTGCGCGTTCCCTCTTTGCCTCCAAAGACATAAAAAAAGGCGAAGTATTTTCCCCTGAAAATGTCCGTTCAATACGTCCGTCGGACGGCCTTCATCCCAAATACTACGACTCAATAATAGGCAAGGCTGCCTCTTGCGATATTAAATTTGGCAGCCCTCTTAGGACTGAATATATAGAAATTTAGGCTATGAAAAAAATAATACTTTGGGGGTTCAGTAAACAAATCTCCGATGCTCTTGAAAGATCTGGAAACATAAAAGTAATCAAATGTTTCCATAAGCGTTCCAATTTAAATAATTGCAGGATAAAATTGGATTCTTACAAGCCGTACGACAAGGCAGTATATCGCCAGGCATATAAAAGCATTTGGAAATATTTCACGTGCCGAAATAGGCCAAAACAAATATATCTTCGCCCCGAAAAATTTTACGACTATGTGGATTATTTTAATATATATTTTCAATACTTCTATAATTTAATATCTGAAGAAAAGCCGGACGCCGTTTTTTTTGACAATATCCCCCATATAGGTCCCGACGTTGTATTTCACGAAATAGCCAAGGCGATGGGGATAAAGAATGTGCTGTTTTACCAAACGCTTTTTCCCGATCGCGTGATGTACTGCAATTGCGTGGAAAACCTCGGAGATCCGAAACGCATGCTGAAGATGGGCGACGATTCTTTCGTCCTTGAGAGCAAATTTAAAAAAGATCTTTTCTATATGCGGAAGAACCGCCTGCGCATAGGCATATTCAAAAACGTGCGAAACATTCGCCACTTATACCTATCTGCAATAAATATAGTAAAATTTCCCTATACAGTGAGATATAGCCAGCGTATAAAAAAACACATAACACGCAATGTAGATTTCTCAAAGAGTTTCGTTTATTTCCCCCTGCATCTCCAACCTGAAATGACAACGGACGCTCTCGGAGGAATGTATAGCGACCAAATACTAGCAATAGAACGCCTGTCTGAAATGCTTCCCGATGGATGGTTTGTTTATGTAAAAGAGAATCCGCTTCAGGACGAGTTCAGGCGCGGGCGCTGTTTTTTCCAACGTTTGGAGATGCTGAAAAATGTCATACTTGTGCCGAACGAAACCTCAACATACCAACTAATGGAAAAATCTAAGTTCGTTGCAACCATCACCGGAACAGCCGGCTGGGAAGCGCTCACAGGCGGTCGGAACGTACTCGTATTTGGCAATGCATGGTACAAGCATATGCCCGGTGTCTTTTCCTATTCAGACAATTTAAAATTAGAGGATATTTTAAATTACAAGATAGACCATTCTGAACTTCAGTCGGAATTCGGCAAGTTATATAAATGTTTTGGGATAGGCGTAGTTGTAAAGGGATATGAAAAAATAGTGAAAGATTTCGATCCCGATAAGAATATCGCCAAAGTGGCCCGCCTCATTGAAAAGCTCACATTCGATTGGGATCCTTCATAGATTTAAGCGAGCTTTTATTTCAGGATAATGCATGTAATATCCGCAGACAAATAAGGAAATTAGGCATTAAAAATCTATGCGCGCACGCCTCTATTTTGAGATATCCCTGCCCGTTCGCCCCATGCGGCGGTATTGCTAATTCATATATTTTCTTTATCCCAATGCGATGCAGACGAATAAAAAAATGCATCTGCAATATACAAAGCAATATGCCCGCGCCCCCACGAGGAATCGAACCTCGATTTGGCGTTTAGGAATGGTTAGACCTGCAATGGTAATCAACGACTTAATGTTTTTGTTGCTGTTTTGTTGCACTTTTGGGTGGAAATCCGAACAAAAATGCACAACAATAAACAAACATGATTGAAGCTATAAGACGCAAACCAGTTA
>CASFWX010000007.1 GCA_949298545.1 uncultured Verrucomicrobiota bacterium
AATTTTTTATAGAGATTTTCGGCTTCCTCGGTTTTCTTTGCGATAGCTTTCTTGTTTTCAGGCGTCTTGCTCTTAAAATACGCCTGCAACAATTTCGCCTCTTCCGCGCAGATTTTATCGTGGAGCGGAAAGTAATACTGGTAGAGGAAGTATGCGTACTGCATATAGCGGATCTTTCCGAACACGCGCGGAGATTTCGGGTCGAACACTTCGAATACGGCGGAACGCTGCGCCAAGATGGAGTCTTTAATATCGCTCCAATTATTGCTTTTGGCAAACACCATTGTATAGCCGCTACCCAAAGTGTCGAACCTGTGGGCGTCGCTCGATCCGACGGTCGGAGTATCCTTGCCGTTGGCTCGCATCTCCATCAGGGCCGCCACGCATAAATCAGTCGAATCGTCCCGGCTGCCGGAATTTACAAGCTCGAGAAAGTCGAATTTGCATCTCGAGCACAGGACATCCACCACGCGCTTTGTCAGATGAAGCGATCTTTCTCCCATGCGCCAGTAGGGGTGGTCGAATCCAGATATCCCCCCGATGCGACGTATAAATTCAAATTCCGCCTCCGCCCGCGCAACCGAAAGAGCCTCGCTTTTTGTCAAATCGTCAGGAAGCTCGCCCAATATTTCATCGACGCGGCTATCGTACTCCTGGCGGTTATCCTCTATGTATTCGGTCAATCCGCGCTTGGCACCGATGCTGTGGACGTGCGGAGCGGGATCCTGATGGCATTCCTCCGCCAAAAAGCAGCGCATTGTCAGCGGAAGAGGATTGAATATCTTGCACAGGGTCTGCGAGCCCAAATATCTCCTGTGGTCCGACACCGCCTGAAAACCGTATCCGAGCTCGAGACATCTCGTGCCCATTATCTCTACGATATCGCGCCCGTCGGAGAAGCGGCTGTGCATGTGCATATCACCCTTGTATGGGCGGAGAGCGTACAAGTCCTCGTCGAGAGCGTAAACGCGCTGATACTCCACGGGAGGCTTATTTTTGCCCTTTTCGGTCTTCCCCTTGGGATAAAAATAAATTATGTACGAATCCTCGCGCTTGAAATTGGCGTCTATGACTATCTTCCCGTCAACCACCTCGTATTTTGCGGATTTCTGCCTGTCGAACTGATATTCGCCGTTGTCGGTCTTTATGGCGATATCGCGCAAGCTTTCGGCAAAGCCCTCGGGAACTTTCACCTCGATTTTTGAATCCTCGCCTACCTTGTATATGCGGCGGTCTATTTCACAAACCTGCTTGCCCTTCCCCACTATCGGGCCGGGAAGCTCCAGCGACGCTGCGCGCGCCGACTTGCCGGCGAGAAAGCACGCCGCCGACCCTATTGTCAATCCGGATAAAAAACTTCTTCTTTTCATGTTATTTTGATTCCTTTCAGGTTAATATTGTCTCGATAAAAAATTAATAAGTTGTTGTTTTGTCGCTCGAAGATTTAACAGTGGATTTTCCTCCGAGCCTAACCGAATACATGCCGCGCGAAAGCCTGCGCGCGGCTTTTGCCAAATCCCAATGCGGAGTGTCGCAAATATCGACAAATCCGCAAGCATAGTTTTCGCCGTCCTGCCTTCCGCTCGCCGGCTGATCGACCCACTGGAACCAATGTATGCCCACAATATTGGGGTTTTCAAACGCGCTCGTGGCATATTCCCCAAATGCCTTGTCTCTCTCCCGGGCAGTTTTCCTGAACCTCAAGCCTCCTCCGAACACTCCGTTTTCAGTCAGCCCGATGTGATATTCCCCGACGATGATGGGAACGTCCCTGCAATTCTCCGGCAATGAAAATCCAGCAACATTGTTGCGGTAAAGATTATATGCTACCGCATCGCAATACTTTGAAGCGACCTTTGCCAAGAGCGGATTGCTCCATGCCATTCTGCACCCGAAATAGAGGACGTCGGGCGACACCTCCTTTATCGCGTCTCGGCACACGGAAAAATACCTCTCGTAAATCTTCTCCTCGAATGCGAGCAAATCGGCGTCTCCAGATTCCGTGCCGGGAACGAAATCGTCGCGCGAAAGCAAGGCGCCCCAATCCGCATAATCTGAGCCCCACGCGGAATTGAGAGCGCCTATATCGGAATATTTTTTTCTGAGGAAATCGCGGAGGGCGATCTTCATCGGCTGATCCGGCGGACAAGTTAAAACCGCCCGCGGAAGCACGAGCGTGCGCGACTGCCAGGGAAGTTCGTTGTCCATGAACGCCCCAATGCACATCGGTGAATTCAGCTGCTTTACATGCCAACGCTTCAGGCGGGCTTTCGTGCCGGACTCAAATCTTTCGTCGAACCAGTCGGGGAAAGGATGCCAAAACGCGTAGAGATACCCTTTGGGCTTGAGAACGCTCTTCCACGACGACAACAAAAGCGGAGCATAGGGAATGTCTCCGCGCGCCATAATTTCGGGAAGCGTCCACGCCCCGTATGTGTTCAAGCCCCACTTGCGCATTCTCTCTGACGATATCTCGCCGTACTTTTCGGGAGAGAAAGGAGCGCCGCGCTTCAGCTCGAAGTTTCGCCTGTGGAAATCGAACGCCTTGAACGGGCTTTTCCCGTAAAAATGCCCCGACGACATCTCGACTATATATTTTGCATCGCCGACCGCCTCAAAATATTTTTCGCGCCCGTCTATCGGAGTCGGGGCGGTCTTGCCTACTGCCGAAACTCCGAAAGACCAAAACAGGTTGCCGTCTGGCGTCACGAAGAACCATTTCCCGTCAACCTTTTCCAGCCTGAACCTTCCCGTGGCCCGATATTTCCGCTCCGGGTCTAAAAGGCCCCCGTACGAGTCCCTGTTGGGGATATCCGGCAGCTTACGGGAAAAATCCGTCTCCGCTTCGAGGCGAGCGGCAAAATCGCCGTCTGAAAGTATTTTATCTTTCCAGCGGCGATGCTTGAACTGGCCGTAAGCGTCTATAAAGGGGAAAAATCCGTCTTCGCCCATCTTCACAAAGCTGTCCGAATCCTTCAAAAAACCCAAATCGGAAGGCGGCACTTTCATTCCCAAAAAAGTTTGGCTTGAAAACAGCCACTCCGACCCGCGCGGAATATCGCGCGAAACCATATTAAAAGCCTTCAGCGCAACCTTTGCCGGCCCGCGCGATAAAATCCTAAACTGGCGCTTTGCAAGCTCGCTTCCGAGAAAGGCCGATATTGAAAACTTTCCCGCCGAAACCCTTTCCACCGCCTCGCTGGCAGCCACGACGCGCCCCTTTTGCGATATCCCTTCAAGCGTAAAATAAACCTCGCCGGATTTCCCAAGCGATAAAATCTCATACTCTATCTCAACTGTCCAGATCTTCCCCGAAGGCAAGCCGCCCTTCGGGAAGCGCAATAGATCCACCCATGTCTCGTCGCTTGAAGAAGCGTCCGCCACTACCCGACCGCCATCTCCGCGAAACAATTTCGATCCCCGCAAATCTGACGCGGCAATAAAATCCGCGCAGCCGACCTCGGAGGAAAAATCGGAGACAAAAAAATCCGATTCCCCCACTTTGCCGCCCCCCCAAGACGAAAGATATGCCGAAAAAAATAAAAGAATCAAACAGAACTTCATTTGCACAACATTTTCGGGCGCAATTTACGCTCTGACAAACAACTTCAAAAGACAAAAAATCCCGAACAGTTGTTCCTCAAAAACAAAAACCCACCCCAAAAAAACTTTGTAAGAGCAATTCGCCTCAGAAAAAATTATTAAAAAATTTTAAAAAAAAGCCCGTTCGCTCGAAGCGGCGAACGGGCGGGAAAACAGTACCTATTTTCCGCCGAGGCGGCGGCGGCGGATAAGCGAGAAGGAAACCGCCAAAGCGCCCAGTATTGCCGCAAATGAAGCGGGTTCCGGAACAACCTCCCCGTAGTTGAGGAAACCGTTAGAGTCGAAATAATAAGTCATTCCGCCCGCGCTGGGCTGGTCGGTTATCAAGCCGAGATAGCAATCCCTATAGCCCTCGTTGTACTTGATGAAGTACGAGCCGACTTCATCCTGAACAATGCTCTTGTCCCCGCCGATAAACTGAACGGTTTCATTGGCGAAGTTTGTAAGATTTATGTAGGCGATGGAATTGGAATCCATTGAAGTGCC
>CASFWX010000008.1 GCA_949298545.1 uncultured Verrucomicrobiota bacterium
AGAGACAGCGCGAAAGCTGCGATAAATCCCATGAGGCAAATAACCATGTAAAGGCCGCCTAAAGTTTCCGCGAGCTGGTATTTTGCGCCCCAGAGCGACGGCAGATGCGGATATTCAAATCCCGCCGCGACCGCGAAGAGGAAAATAGTCATAAAGACAGATCCGGTAAACAAGAGGTTTCTTCTGCCTACTTTGTCGATAAGAACCATGCCGAGCATCGTGAAAATAAGGTTTGTGACGCCGAGCAGAATGGATTGCAGCATAGCCGATTCCTGAAGGAGTCCCGCCGACGACAGAATGCGCGGGGCGTAATAATTGATGGCGTTTATTCCGGAAAGCTGGTTGAGAGTGGCGACGCCGAAGGCTATGAGGACGGGTTTTATATATTTTCTCTGGAACAGGCGCTCCGATACAGACGTATTTTTGAGAGACAGCCTCATATCCTCGAGGTCTTTTGCGACATCTTCACCGCCGACCTTATTGAGAATATCCTCTGCGGATTTTTCCCTTCCCATGAGCATTTGCCAGCGCGGGCTTTCCGGAATTGTGAAGAGCAATATGGCAAATATCAGCGCGGGTATCCCCGCCACTCCCAGCATCCATTGCCAGTCGTTTTCGATTCCGAAAATATAGTAGTTTGAAATGTATGCGCAAACCAGCCCTACAACTATGTTGAATTGAAAGAATGCCACGAATCTTCCGCGCCACACGGCCGGAGAAATTTCGGCTATGTACATTGGCCCTACCACCGAAGACGCGCCGACGGCGAGCCCGCCGATGAATCTAAAAAACATGAAAGCGTACCAGTTGACGACCAGCGCGCAACCTATGGCGGAGATAAAATAGAGATATGCAATCCATTTTAAGCTGAGCAGTCGCCCGAATTTTTCCGCCGGCCTTCCGCAGAACAAGGCGCCGAATAGGGTGCCGATTATCGCCGTTGCCATAGTAAAACCGTGCGCGAAACTCCCGAGGGCGAATACATCTTTTATATCCTTTTCCGCTCCCGATATTACGACCGTATCGAATCCGAAAAGGAATCCGCCGAGCGAAGCGACGAATGCTATCCAGAACATGAACCCTTTTATTTGCGTCTTCATTTTTTTGCTATATTTTATTTGTTAAAAGCCGGACTGTTTCGGGATTTAGTCTTAAAGCCCGAATTCTATGCGGTGGATTACGTGGTCCTGATAGCACTCATCGAGTTCCACAAAATATCCGCTCCACCCCCAAACGCGGACTATCAAGTGGCGGTATAGCTCGGGGTGTTTTTTCGCTTCGAGTAGCTCGTCGAGCCCGACGGCGTTCAGCTGAAGCTGGTGCCCGCCCAGCAATATGAAAGTTCGGACCAGCATCGCGAGCTTTTG
This sequence comes from uncultured Verrucomicrobiota bacterium, assembly GCA_949298545.1. Classification (GTDB taxonomy): domain Bacteria; phylum Verrucomicrobiota; class Verrucomicrobiia; order Opitutales; family Intestinicryptomonadaceae; genus Merdousia. The sequence goes on from CASFWX010000008.1 coordinate 1,368, forward strand.
GACGGATTCTCCGTTTCGGAAAATTCCCTTGTCGAATTCGAGAGTGAGAGGGCCCCCGTTTGCAACGTCTTTGAGCTTGGGTTTCGAGAAGGATTTTACTACAGACATCGGGCCGCTTTGCTTTATGAACAAGCTCGGCGAATAGTTTGCGGGTATGACTTCACCGGCGCCGCGCCCGTCGGGAGTCGCCCCGAGTCCCTTCGAGTGGAATATGTAAAACATCGCCGTTCCGGTTCCGGCGCGGAATATGCCGCCACGCTCGTTGACGCGTCCCTTCAGCGATTCCGCAAACGATGCGAGAACCCTTTTTGCGATATCGTCGGCAAAGTCGTCGTCCTGCCCCATTTTCGGAGATTTTGTGCGCAAGGTCTTTTTGAGGTCTTCCTCGCCCTTAAAATCTGTTTCAATCGCGCGAATCAGCCGTTCGGGAGTTAAGGATTTTTCTTCAAAGACGTATTTTTTTATGGCTGCGAGCGAATCCACCGCAGTGGCGATGCCCGTTCCGTGCACGCCGTAGTTGTTGTATTTCAACCCGTGCGATATGTCTCTGGCAGACTCTATACAGCCGCGCGATATTGCAGACATCATGGGGGCGGGCTTTATATATATGTTTTTCAGCCCTTTTTCAAAAAGGTCGGCGCGGCGCCTCAATTCTGCCTCAAAAAGGGCATAGAAATCTTCAAATGATCTGCAGGTCGGGAGGTCTTTTACGCAATCGCGCATGGCTTCCGCAAGGGATACTGCCCCGATATTTGGAATGTCGAGCGCGCATTCGGGAACGATGAACTCCCAGCATGCCGCCACTACATAGTTGCGCGCGTCCTCCGGAGAGTATCCCTTTTCAATGAGCGAAGGAACAACGATATCGTCGTTGCTGTACTGGGGGAATCCCAAGCCTATTTTTGTAAGCTCGCTTCCCTTTTCATAAATCTCAAGAGGCGTTTTTGAGTCAACGCGCAGGTTGATTTTGGGATCGATGAGCTTTAGCTCGTAGCTCGCGCGCAGGCACATGTCCGACACTTCGTTGAAAAGATAGTTCCCATTTTCGTCCCTGCCGGCGAGAACCATGCTTTGCCCGTTGTCGCCCTGCTGCATTCCGGGATAGAGATCGCTGTCTTTATTGCATGCCAGGAAGAATTCTTCTATCAAATCAAAAGCTTCCTCTTTTGTAATCGCTCCGCTCTTTATGTCTGCTTCGTAGTAGGGAAATATGTATTGGTCGAAGCGCCCGAGCGTGTTGTGGTAATTGCCGGACGCCCAGAGCGAAAAGTGCAGAGCGCGAAGCAGCTGGAGCGCCTCGCGCAGACTTTTGGCGGGATTCGAAGATATGTTGCGAAGCACAGATTCAATGTCTTCCATGCCCATGTCGCGCGCATGATCGGCGTATTTGAGTATGAACGAGCGCAAGGAATCCACGCATTCGGCGGCAGATTCGAGAAAATCTCTTTGGCTTTCGTCGAGGCCTCCCGAGGAAAGCTTTTTGTGTATGCTATCGGAAATCGCGCCGAGCCCATCTTTCAAAGCCGTGCGATAGTCTGCGGATATATTGCAGACATCGCCGCGCTCGTGTATAAAATGGCTTTTTTTAATTTCTTCCCACTCGTTCGGGCAGAAAATTTCAGGAGTGGATTTTATAGTGCGGGTCAAAACTATCTTCTCGCCTGGCAATATTACGGGCGTTTCCGCCTCGAGAAATGCCCGGAGCGCGGCGGAAGCCCTGCGCTGGGCAGGCAGATTGCGGGCCCTGAAATCCTCGCAAAGAGTGTCGAGGCCCGAGTCCTCAGCGTCGCGGCGGAACGCGTGGTGCTTCTTGGACAGTATGTATTCGCGCAGTTCTTTTATTCTTGAATTCATGGTTTTTAGTATTGGTCGTTTCTATAAAATTATCACGTTAAACTCCTCAGAAAGCAATGAGCAATTTTGCACTTGCGGAGCGGCGTTCGTGTCGAAAGGCGGGGCGTATTCTCGTCCAAGCATCGAGTATTTCGCCCCCGCTGTTTTATGGTAGCGGAGTATTTCAATTCGCGACAAGTTTTTCGCCCCGCGGAGAATATCCGCTATTTTTTTCATGTTTTCAACGGAGTCGTTTACTCCCGGAATCAGGGGAATGCGCACGACAAAACTTTTTTGGGATTCTTTTAGGGCCGACAGATTGCCGAGAATTGCTGAATTGTCCACGCCCGTATACTTCATGTGCGATTCGGAATCGGTATGTTTTATGTCGAAGAGCACCAGGTCGATATTCTCGAGAATTTTATCGAAAACTTCGCGCGGGGCGTATCCGCTGGTTTCTATGGCCCTGTGTATTTCTTTTGTCGCTTTTAGGGTATCGTTTAGGAATTCCGGTTGGGCGAGCGGTTCTCCTCCGGTAAAGGTTACGCCGCCGCCGTTTGCCTTGAAGATGGCCTTGTTCCTGAGCAGCTTTTGCGACAGCTCTTCGGAGCTGATTTCGTATCCGCACAGTTCTGGGCCGTCGCGCTTCTGGAGATATTGCGGCTGAAATTCCTGTCCCTCGGGATTGTGGCACCATGCGCAGCGCAGAGGGCAACCCTTTAGAAAAACCGTCGTGCGGATTCCAGGACCGTCGTTTATGGCAAAATCTTCTATGCTGAATATTGTTCCCCTGCTCATCTTTAGGGATTCCCCGTAAAAACATTAAAAGTATAAATAAATGCTTCCTTGTAAAGTTTTTTTATAATTTTGGAGATTAAAGCATCGGGGGGAGGGGCAATTTATATTCATGGCTCGAAAAAAAAATTCGCCTCGAAGCATTATTTAAAATCTATCCATGGGAAAATTTTTCGGATAGAAATAAAGCATCGCCTTAGAAATGTTTGCGATTAATGGAATATTTTCGCTCTGTTGACAAATAAGCAAATGCGCCCGCGCCTATGCGGGTAAACATTCCGGATTTGCGGCATGCTGGGTGCAGGCGGAAGCTATATGAATCTCGCCGTGGGAGTGTCAGATTGGGACAGGTTTTCCGGAGAGCCCTCGTATATTATTTCCCCTCCGCGCTCACCGCCCTCGGGGCCCAATTCGACCAGCCAGTCGGCTGAGCGTATAAAGTCCGGGTGGTGTTCGATAACTATTATTGTGTTTCCCGCGTCTCGCAGTCTAAATAAAAGTTTCAAGAGCTTGTCAATATCGTCCCAATGCAGGCCTGTTGTCGGCTCGTCGAGAATATACAGAGAGCGCCCGTTGGAGCGCCTAGAGAGTTCGAGGGAGAGTTTGAGCCTTTGCGCTTCGCCTCCGGACAGCGTATTTGCGGGCTGCCCTAGCCGGATATATCCTAGGCCTACCTCCTTCAGAGTGTCGAGCTTCCGGACTATTTGGTGATGGGCGGAAAATATGTCGAGCGCCTCCGCAACGGTGAGGTTTAGGGCTTCGGATATATTTATGTCCTTGTATCTGACTTCGAGTGTTTCCCTGTTGTATCTCTTACCTTGGCAGCTCGGGCAAGTGATGTAGACTTCCCCGAGGAATTGCATGTCCAAGCGTATTGCCCCGTCTCCGCGGCAGTGTTCGCAGCGTCCGCCCTTGACGTTAAAGCTGAATCGCCCTGGGCCATATCCGCGGACTTTCGCGAGCGGGCATTGGGCGTAAATATCGCGCAAGAGGTCGAAGATCTTAGTGTAGGTCGCAGGATTTGACCTCGGGCTTTTGCCTATGGGGGATTGGTCGACTCGAATGCAGTTGTCGAAATTTGAAAGCCCGTCGATGCCTGAATGCGCGCCGCTGATTTCCTTTGCCCCGTTGAGCTTGAATGCGGCGGCTTTTGCGAGTATGTCGTTGACGAGGGTGCTTTTCCCCGAACCGGAAACTCCGCATACTACGGTGAAAAGACCGACGGGGAATTTAGCGTTTACTCCTTTTAAATTGTTCTCGCGTGCGCCCTTTACTGTTATAAATTTTCCCATGGGGAAAAGCTTTTGCGACGGCGGACTTATTCGAGCGCGCCCCGACAGATAAGCGCCCGTGCGGGAATCGGAAGATTTTATGCAGTCTTGAACGCTCCCGTTAAAAACCAGCCGTCCCCCGCGCTCTCCCGCCTCCGGGCCGAGTTCGACAATCCAGTCTGAGGCTTTGAGCGCGGATTCGTCGTGTTCGACCAGAAGCACGCTGTTGCCCTTGTCTCTGAGGGATTTTAATGCCGCAATGAGCATTGCGTTGTCTGCCGGATGCAGTCCGATTGTCGGTTCGTCGAGAACGTATGTCACTCCCGTCAGATCCATGCCGAGCTGAGTCGCAAGCCTTGCGCGCTGCGCTTCGCCGCCGGAAAGCGACGAGGCTTCGCGGTCGAGCCCGAGATAGGACAGACCTACGCTTTCGAGAAACGACAGGCGCTCGCACAGCCCGTTTACGGCGTCTTTAAACGGTTCATATGCCGGATTGGAGCGGAGGCCTTTTGCAAATTCGCAGGCGCGCTCCACGCTCATCGAACTAAATGTGTCGTAGGATACGCCGTTGATGAATACGTTCCTGGATCGCGGGCACAGGCGGGCGCCTCCGCATTCCGGACAAACTGACGATACCTGAAAGGCTGCCAGCCGCGCCCTGAGGCCGTCGCTTGGCGTGCTCGCGCATGTGCGGTCAACGTCGGAGAGGACGCCGTCGAAAAATGAGGGTTCAGGACGCCTGTTCCCGCGCCTCAGCTTGAACATGAACTGGCGCTTTCGCGTTCCGTAAAGCAGAATCTCCTTCACTTCTTCCGGGAGATCTTTCCATGGCAGGTTTGGGTCGAAAGGTATTTGTTCGGAAAGCTGGCGCAATATGGCGTTCCGCCTGATAATCATATTTTTTGCGCCTATTCTCCATGGCTTTATTGCGCCCGCCCGCACACTTTTTTCAGGATCCGGCACCGCGAGGGCGGGGCTGGTCCGCATGACCCTCCCTATTCCGGAGCAAACTGGGCATGCCCCGTCTGGGTGGTTGAAAGAAAAATTGCGGACGCTCAGATCGGAAAAAATCTTTCCGCATTTCTGGCATGCTAAAGCGGACGATAACGGCAGTTCTCCCCTGTCCGAAGGCGTCTCCCAAAGCGCGGTTGCCTTGTCTCCGCCTTCCCTGAGAGCAAGTTCAAGGCTGTCAGATATCCTTCCGCGCGAGGCCGATGACATTGGAAAACGGTCTATGACGAGTTCCACCTTGACATTCTCTCTGGCGGGAATCGAAGCGAAAGCTTCCCTCTCCGCTCTGGGATCGTCCAACTCGAATATCCTTCCCCCGAGGCGCACCCTCTGCCATGAACGCTGGCGCAACAGCCTTATTTCATCTTTGGCGGAGGAGACTTTGCAATCCGCCCGCGGAGCGAGTATGTGCACGCGGGAGTTTGCGGGAAGGGCCATTATTGAGTCTACGCAATCGTCGAGGCTTCTCCTCCGCACGAGCCCCCCGTCGTCCGGGCATCGCTGCTCTCCTGCCATGCACCACAACAAGCGGGCGAAGTCAGCAATTTCAGTGAGTGTAAGAAGAGTGCTTCGGGGATTGCTTCCGAG
>CASFWX010000009.1 GCA_949298545.1 uncultured Verrucomicrobiota bacterium
AATGGGAGTTGCGTTCATATATTCCGCCCAAAGCTACAATATGGACGAAATACCCCTGTCTAAACAGTTCTGGGTAAAGCAGGTCTTTTACTTTTTTGCGGTCGGGCTCCCGGTCTATCTTTTGCTTTCCTGGCTGGATTACAAGTGGCTGTTTACGTACTCGCACGTGATATATTTTTTGTCGGTGCTCTTGCTCGTTCCCCTGGCGCTAAAAGAGAATCTCGGTATACCGATACCGTTTGTGGAATCCCGCTACAATGCGACCCGCTGGATAAACTTTGGGATATTGTCCATTCAGCCCTCGGAGATAGTGAAAATAGGCACTTGCATAATGGCGGCATCGCTTTTTGCGCGAAATAAAATAGGGAAATTTCGGGAGACTTTTCCCTTTTGGATAAAGTTGGGGGCGGTCTTTTTTGTACCAATTTTGTTGATTTTTCTGCAACCCGACTTAGGCTCTGCTCTCGTTTTTTTCCCAATGATTTTCTCCATGCTCTACATATCGAAGCTGCCCAAGCGGTTTTTCGCCTTCGCCTTGGCGGTTTTTGCCGTCTTCATAGGGCTTGTCGCTGTCGATATTTACGGCTATAACTCGTTCCTTAAGAGAGAAAATATAAAGGCTGCCGATTCAGCCTCGCGGAATGCCTACGGATCGAGCGCGGCTTTCGCCTTGCCGATGAAGGATTACCAGCGAAACCGCATTCTTGCGTTTGTGGCTCCTGACGTTATAGATCCTCTCGGAGTCGGCGTAAGTTGGAATCAAAGGCAGAGTTTGATATCTGTCGGGACGGGAGGAATTTTGGGGAAGGGTCTTGCGGAAGGGACTCAGGCTAAGCTCGGATATTTGCCATCAGGTGTCGCGTACAATGATTTCATATTCTCGGTGCTCGCCGAAGAATCGGGTTTTGTGGGCGGGGCGCTGGCGATAGTGCTCATGGCCATAATAGTCATTTACGGGTGCGTCCGCGCCGCGCAGGTTTCGCGCGACCGCTTCGGGCAGTTTCTGTGCATAGGCATAGCGGCGATTCTTATGACCCATACTTTTATAAACGTGGGAATGACCATAGGCGTAATGCCGATAACGGGACTTCCCTTGCCAATGTTAAGTTATGGCGGAACTTTCGTACTGACGTGTTGCATACTTCTGGGTATCGTTCAAAGCGTTTACAGGCACAGAAGAGAATACGCCTCATGAGGAAGTTTCGCATGGAAAACTCAATGCGAAAAAATGAAACAGGAAAACATCGATTATACGCCTGACGATTTGACCAAGCGTCCCAAGGAACAGAAGGTTGAACCCGTTCCGGTGGAGCAGCTGAACCAGGAGGCGCGCATGCGCGCCAAAAAGCGTTCGCTTCTCGAGAAAATCATAAAGCTTCTGAAGCGCGAGGACGAACCATACCGCGAAATAGTGATAAACGTCGAGCCATTTGAAAAGCGGGTCGCGCTTCTCGAGGACGGGGTAATGCAAAAATTCGAGATAGAGCGCGCCGGCGACGAAAGCATGGTTGGGGCGATTTTCAAAGGGAAGATTCAAAATCTCGAACCCGGCCTGAAGGCGGCGTTTGTTGATATCGGGCAGCCAAAGAACGCCTTTTTGCACTATTGGGACATATTTCCTGCCACCACCGCCGACGCCTCGTACGAGGTCGTGCGCGAGAACCGCAGCAAGGAGCAAAAAAAGAACGCCCAGAAATTTTCCGCCAAGGATATTCCCGAGAAATTTCCCATAGGAACGGAGATAATCGTTCAAATAACGAAGGCGCAGATAGGGACCAAAGGGCCGAGGATTACGACGAACATAGCCATACCCGGTCGTTATTTAGTGCTGATGCCCTACGCCGGGCAGTGCGGGATTTCTCGCAAGATAGAGGACCGCCGCGAGCGCGACAGGATAAAGAAGATTCTTCGCTCCATGAAAATACCAGAGGGCATGGGAGTCATAGTCCGCACAGCCGGGCAGGGCAAGCGGTGGACTTATTTCGTGCGCGACCTGCACATGCTTTTAAATTCCTGGAAGCAAATACAGGAGCGCATAGAGTCTTCGCCCGCGCCGGCGATGATTTACAAGGAGCCTGACCTCATAGCGCGCACCGTGCGCGACTTCCTCACGGAGCAGACGGATAGGATCCTGATAGACAGCCGCGAGGATTACGATAGGATAATGAAGTCGGTTTCCCAAATTTCCCGCCGGGCGCGCAACAAAATACAGCTTTTCAAGGAGAATATACCGATATTTGAAAGGTACAACATAGAGCGCCAGATAGCCCAGACTTTTGCGCGGCGTGTGGCGCTTCCTTCCGGCGGGGAAATCGTGATAGACGAAACCGAGGCGCTCGTTGCCATAGACGTGAACACGGGCTCGCACAAAGGCAAGGATGCGGACGGAAAGGATTTTATCCTTCAGGCGAATCTCGAGGCGGTGACGGAAGCGGCGCGCCAGGTGCGTTTGAGGAATCTCGGCGGTCTCGTGATAATCGACACTATCGACATGAAGAGCCGCAAGGACAGGCTTGCAGTCTACAAGCGCCTCCGCGACGAAATGGAGCACGACAAGGCCAAGAGCCAGGTTTTGCCGATATCACAGCTCGGAATCATGCAGATGACTCGCCAGCGCCACGCCCAGAGTAACGCCAGCGGAATTTACACGACCTGTCCCTATTGCGGGGGCAAGGGCATTGTAAAGTCCGCGCGCACGATGAGCGCGGAAATACAGCGCAAGATAGTTGCCACATGCAGGACGCTTAGAGCCGGCGGGGAAACAAAAGAGCTCCACATGCTCGTAATGCTCCATCCGGAAAATCTCCAGCGCCTTCAGACTGAGGACTACGACTACCTCAACAATCTTGAGAAGCTTTATAATATAAAGCTCACTTTCAGGGCAGATCCCTCGTACCACTTAGAAAACTTCAGGATTTCTGCCGGTTAGCCGTTAAAATCGGAATATGCGCGGTTTGATGTACATTGGCGTTTTTTGTACCGCACTGCTTCGATCGTTCGGAGCGGAGGGATTGCCCGTGGATATATCCGAGGTTTCTCAGCAGAAAGGCAGCCCCCTGGCAAATCTCGCGGCAAACGGGGGAGCAGGCTATGCCGCGGCGTTGGTCGACGCTGCGGAAGATTCGCTATCTTCCGGAATGGCAGTGCTCGCACAAAGCATAGCCGAAGACGGATTCAAAGCCGGGCTTTCTCCAAAGCTGGAAAAAAAATTGCGGAGAGTATATGTCGATGCCCTCATAGCCCAAGGCAACTTTGAAGAGGCTGAAAAGAGCCTGGCTCTCGACGGGGGAAGCGAGATGTCGGATTCCATACGCCTTAGAAAAGCCATGGTTTACGCAGCCACCGGCAGGGGAAACGAGGCTCTCTCCGAGAGCGAAAAGGTCGACTTGTCGAAGCTTTCGAAGAGCGATGCGGCTTGGTACAGATTGGCCCGTGCCTATGCCTTTTTTGCGCTGTCGCAGATAGACAAGGCGATTGCCGAACTTTCGGAAGCTGAAAAGCATGCCGTTACTTCCTATATGCGCGCAGATATCGACATAGCAAAAAACATGTTTCTTTTATCCGAAACCTTCAGCGGAGAGCTGGAGGACAAAGAGGCGTTTGAAAATTCTCTGAAGGATAAAGTTTACTTGTATTTGGGAACGCCCGCCGGATTTCAGCTGGCCAAGCAATACGCGGCGTTTCTTTTCCGGGAGGGGAGATCGAGAGAGGCCTTTGAACTTATAGACTCCCAGCTTGGCATACAGTTTGCCCAGGACGTCGATAAGGACGAATTAAGGCTTATAGGAGCCGCCATGACCCCGGATCCCGAAAAGCAGGCTGCGGTGTTTCGCGAAATACTCCGGCAGACTTCGTCTCCTGGCGTGGCGGATTTTGCATTATCCATGCTAGGGCGCCGCGCGGACGCTGTGGACGTTTCCTATTCGGAGTTTCTGGCTACTTTGCTTAAAGACGGGGCTCCGAGCCTGCGCGACAGAGTAATGATAGAGATGTCGAAGCTCGCCTTGCGCCGGCGCGACTCCGCCGAGGCTGTTAAAATAGCGGCGCGCCTGATAGACGAATATCCCGCTTCGAGATACAAAATCGACGCTCTAAGAATTCTCGCGTGGTCCGCGTTTTCCTCGTCGCCTCCCGAGTACAGGCTCGCCGCTTCATACCTTTCGGAGCTTTCCGAATTGGAGACGGATAGAAACCGTTCTCTTAAGATGAAAGTTCTCGCTGCGGACTGCTACTACCTGAACAAGGATTATTTGACAGCCGCAAAGATTTACGCCGAGCTTTTTTCCAGGGTGTCCGAAAACAGGGGAATCGTTTTGCAGAAGGGCGTCGAGAGCTTTTTAATGACCGATGATATAGATTCTGCAGTGTCGCTTCTTGCCATGGCCTATTCCAATAAGAATGTGGAGGCTGAATCGCTTTGGAATTCCGAGTGGAAGATAATATCCAAATACGAGGAGCTCGGTCTGCGCGACAAGGCTGTCGCCCGAATAGACGCCGCGCTTTCCTCTCCGGACTCCGACGATATTACAATCCTGCGCATGATGTGGATAAAGGCCCGCATAAACGAGGAGCGCGGGGATTTTGCCGCGACTTTGAAAATTTACGACGAGATGCTCGCGAAGGTGGACAATGCTAAGAATTTAGATAGGGAGTCGGCTCAAACAATAGCTTCCACGACTCTTTTGATGAAGGCGGGCTGCCTGGCGTCCATGGGGAAATTTTCCGGGGAGGGCGGGGCGTTTTCCGTTTACGAATTGCTTCGCAAGACTTATCCTTCGAGTTCGGCGGCGAGATTGTCGTATTTGTACGAGGCTCGTTCGGAGGCCTCGCTGGGGCATTTGGAGCGCGCGCTGAATTTATGCGTAGAGCTAGCCGAAGCTGATCCGAAAGGGCCATATGCCTATTCCGCTCTTTTTGAGTCTGCCCAATATGCCCGGCGCCTCGGCATGGATTCCGATTACCGCAAAGCCATTTCCGCTCTCGACAGGCTTTGCAGGGATTTCCCGGAAGATCCCAGGAATTTTTACGCCCGCCTTCACCAGGCTGAAATTTTGCGCCTTATAAACGCGTTTGGGGACGCCCGTTCCCTTTATAACGAAATTATAAACAAGTACCAGTCCCATCCCGAAATATATTTGGCTTGGCTTGGGCTAGGGGATTCGATGTTGGCGCAAACAGGGAGGTCGTCCGATGCGGTGGCGATATTTGAAAAGCTTTATTCCCTTCCCGGAATTCCTCCTGCCGCGCAAGCCGAGGCGGCTTTTAAGTGGGGCTTTGCCTTGGAGCGCGCTGGAAGGGATAGAGAGGCGAACGAGCTTCGGTGGCTGACATCGTCCAAACTCCTTTCCGAGGGCGCTTCAGGCGGGTCGGCGAGATATTGGATAGGCCGCAGCCTCTATTCTTTGGCGCGCTCGCTTGAATTGTCGGGGAAGCTGAGGGACGCCCGCGCCGCTTACGAGCTTATAGTAAAATACAAGCTGCCGTCCCATACGGTGGCCGAACAAAAATTAAAAACGCCGTAGTATATGGAAAACGCACTCAGACTTTTTGAACTCGGAGGCCCGATGATGGTTCCCATTGCCGCGATAGCATTCGCAGGGGCGATTATATTCGTCGAGAGGCTGCTGTATCTCCACAAGGGGCAAATTCGCGCCGCCGAGTTTGTATCGGGAATAAAAACAGCGTTGAAAAAGCGCAGATTGCTCGAGGCGATTACCATTTGCGAGGAAAGTTTCGGTCCGGTTCCTCGCGTTGTGAAAGCCGCGCTGCTGAATTCCGAGGAAAGTCCCGAACTGATGTCCCACGCGGTAAATGCGGCTGCCGCCAACGAATTTGCATTAATAGACAGGAGGGTTGCGAGTTTGGCCCTCATTGCAAAAATCGCCCCGCTCCTGGGGCTTATCGGTACGGTTTTGGCTCTTTTGTCCATATTTTATTCAATGTCCGGCAAGGGGCCATATTCCGATATTTCCGATTTTTCCCTTGCCGTTTACAACGCCTTGCTCTCTACGGCGTTCGGCCTGCTGGTGGCGGTGCTCGGGTGGCTGTCATATAGTTTCCTCAACAGCAGGGTGCGCGCTTTGGCGCACGACATAGATTGGGCGGGGAACGACATTATGCTTTTTATACTGCGCGGAATGCCGGAGAACGAAAATCTCTATCTTGAGGGGAAAGAGGATCGCTCTGAGGCCGGCGGCGAAAAAACCGGGGGGGGAAAGGCAAAATGACGCCCGTAAATACGAGCGCAAAAGTTCGCAAGCTGCAATGCTCGCCTGACGCCGTGGCGCTTGTGGACGTCTTGCTTGTTTCGTTTGTGTTCTATTTGGCAGGCGGCCCGCTCATGCTCGCTCCAGGTGTGGCAATGGAACTTCCGGAGCTCCCGTCCGGAGACAGTGGCGACGCCACCGGAGTGGCCGATGACGTGTCGGTATTGAGCGCGCGGGGCGACAATATGATTATTTTTGACGGGGCTATTTATTCGACGGATTCATTTTCGCGCCTTATGAAAGAGCGAAAAGCGCGTCCCCCGAGAGGCGCCTCACTGCTGATTAAAGCGGATAAGAGCGTTGGCGTTCAAACTTTGATAGACATTTGCCGCGCCGCCAAAAATGGCGGATTTAGCATAGTTCAGATAGCGGCGAAACCATCGGATTAAACGTGAAAGGTCCCGCGAAAGCCGATTCTATGTTGGGGGGCGGAAGCCGCAAGGCCGGTAGAGCTTTATTTGCCCTGTCCCTTTTCGCGCTGTTTTCGCTTGCAGGTTTTGTCGCTCTCGTTCCTTCGATTAATCTTCCTCCGGTTCGAAGCCTGAAGGCGTCTCCGTCGGTGCGCTTGCTTGACATCGGAGATTCGCGCGGGCTCGATTCTATCGGCATTGAGGAGCTTTCGGACTTTGCTCCGCTGTTTATTCCGACGAAGTGGAATTACGCCGCCGAACTTCCTCTCTTGCCTGTCCCGGAAGTTTTTCCCGGCGGCTTTGCCGGATTGGAGGGCGATGGAAAAACTTCCGTGTTTTACGGCGCCCGCGACAGAAGCGATTTCGGCGCGGGCGAAAACGACATCGAGAGGGGAAAGCTCGGCTTCACAAATTCCGTAATGCGCGGTTCGTTTTCAGGGTTTGGCAGGGCGGATTTGAAGCCGCAGTCCCCAGAGGAGGGCATAAACTACGAAATTGTGGATATGAGAAGCGGAAGAGTTTTCAAGAGCGGCTTTATTCCGTCTAAAAACAGGGTTTTTTCAAAGGCGGAATTTACAGCGGTTGTAACCCCGGATTCGCGCGTTACGACGCCGGTGATAGTTGAAACTTCGGGCGAGGGCGCTTCTGACGCCGCGCTCGCAAAATCAGTTCCGCTCATTCTCAAGCGCGCGGATAGTGGATATTATAAAGTAGTGTTTTATCCTTGATTTTATGAAAATAAAAACTTGTACCTTTATTCTGCTTGCGCTCACGTTTTGCCGGATTGGGTTTGCAGACTTTGATGCTTTGGATTTCCTCAATACCGGCAATTTCGATGGGAACAGCGCGGTTTGGATAGCTTCAAACGGAAATACAGCGGCGGAGCTCAGCTTCGATTCGGTTCGCTTGGAAAATACGCCAAAAATCTTTGGAATGTCCGTTCCCAAAGGCGTTTTAATATCAAATTTAAAGCTTGTTGCGTACCTTGACAACATAGGCGCGAACGAGCTCTGGGAGATACTGTCATCGCCGTGGGTTCCCGTCGCCGCGGAAGGCTTCAGCATGGAGCTGAAAGGAAAAAAGGCCACGGTAAAATTTCGGGCGAACAGGGCGTCGCTTGCCATGGATAAATCCGTGAATCTTAGCGGGAAGATCGAGATTTCGTGCGGAGAAACTGTGAAATCGCTCGGAGACGATGCGCAGATTTCGCTTCGCGGGCGCAAGATCATTGTGAGCTCTGGCGGGAAAAGTTTCGCGTTTAAATTTTAGAAAAACTGAAGAGTACGTAATAGTTCGGACAAAATAAAAATCCGAAAAAATGGGAGATTGCCAAACAGGCAGTCTCTTTTTTTTAAAAAAGCAAGAGCCTCATGGAAACATCATAAGTTTACAGAAATGGAGCGTGAGTTTTTTTTAAGTGTTCTCATATCAGGACATCAAAATCCGGCAATCTTGAAATGCATTATCATTCAAGGCATATGCCTCGACCACTAAGAAGCGCGGAATGATGCATGCCCAAATATCCCTTGGGCAGGCATTCCTCAATGTTTAACAACGAAGAAATGCGCGGGAAGCGCATTAAGGCGTTGGGCAAAACAATCTAAAAAAAAGTAGCGCGCAAGAGATGCGGAATAATTTTAAATCTGGAGAGGATATGGAGGATAAAATGGGATTATAGACTTATAATGGAGCTTAGGCGCAGGCGGCCAGATTTTCGAATAAAGCAGGCAATGGGAAGTCGGATATGTTCGAATGAAGTAAAACTTTAAAACGGATATTTCCGAGAGAAAATACAGTAAGGATATAATCTATTTAGCGAAAAAGGAAGGGAGAGCGTTTTTGAGCGCGGCAAAAGATTTAGCGACGTGAGAAATCGTAGCCTTTAATATAAGCGATAATCTCGAGTTGGAAGCGGGAATAAAAAGTTTAAGTGAGAGGTTAATCAAGCTGCCGAATCGAATCCGCGAGAAGTTGGCGATAGACTCAGACCAAGGGATAGCAGAGCCATTGTATGTGGACGCGCAGAAAGAGAACAAAGCGGAGGCTGATTCTGGGGACTGGATAGCAGAGCCATTGAATGTGGATACGCTGGAAGGATACGAGGTAAAACAGTCAATGTCGCGAAATGGAGATTGCTTGGATAGTGCGCCAATAGAAATTTTTTTGGAGATATAAAAGACGAAGCAGCAATAAAGGATTGCAAACAAAAGCATAAAAGAAGCGAGAGAGAGAAGGCAGTAGAGTTTATCGAATACTGCAATAAAGATATGCCGCAATGGACATTAAAAAAACGGCAGCGAAAGAATGTCGATGCCATCTTGTCTTCTTAATAAACTAATCTCCTAATGTTTTTTTGCGCCCGAATTTTGAGAAACAATTCATTATGCCGGGTTTATTATTCCGAAAGTTCAGCTTCTATGGCCTCAAAAGTCCTTTGAGCGGCGCCTTGGTTTGAATTGTACCATGCCTTTGCCGAGTTTGCGATGGTGCGCCGCAAGTCGGGATTTTTTGCCAGCCTTGCGATTTCGCCAATGGCGGATTTTGCGTCCGGGACCTTTATGGCGGCGCGTTCGCGCTCTAAAGTTTCGCATGCGCGCCTGAAATTTGTCATATTTGGCCCATAAACCATCGGGACTTCGGAAGCCGCGCAGTCTATGGGTGATTGTCCGCCGACGTTTGGAGGAAGGCTCTTGCCGATAAAAGCCAAATCCGCAATTTGCGTGAGCTTGCTCAGCTCTCCCGTAGTGTCGGCAAGGTATATCAGAGTTTCTGGAGCGGCATTTTTGCTTATGCTTCTCAGGTGGTGGGGGAAGGTTTTTATAGTTTCAGATACTTCCGCCCTCCTTTCGGCATGGCGCGGGACAAGGAGCAAGCGGCAGTCAATCCCGTCCGCCCTCAATTTTTCCATCGCCTTCACGAGCATTTCTTCCTCGCCTTTCCAAGTTGAAGACCCCAGTAAAACAAACGAGTTTTCTTCAAATCCCATCTCGGCTTTCAGGCGGGATTTTTCCTCGCTGGACAATTCGGAAGCATCGGAAGAATCGAACTTTATATTGCCGGTGCAGGCGAGCTTTGACCTCGGGGTGCCGAGGGCGGCGAAGCGCTCCATGTCGAATTCGCTCGAGGCGCAGATCTTGGAGAGTTTGCCGATTATCTTTCTGGAGACGAATGGAAACAGGGAATATCTCTTGAAGCTTTTATCCGACATGCGTGCGTTTATGAGCATGGCGGGAACTTTTCGTTCTTTTGCCTGGCGGAGGTGTTCGGGCCATAATTCTCCTTCCATGAGTATGGCGAGGTCGGGTTTTATATGCCGCCATGCCCGGCGGCTGAACCATACGAAGTCTATGGGAAAGACTCCTACGTACAAGCACTTGTCTGAATATTTTTCCCTTAAAATCCGATATCCGGTGCTTGTTGTTGTAGTTATGACTAGTTCTACATTGGGAAGCTTAGAAAGCTTTTCGACTATTGGCGCTATCGCCTGGATTTCTCCGACGCTCACGGCTTGGAGCCAAATGCGCTTTTTGCCGAGTGCGGGAACGGGAAGATTTTTTTGCGAACCCCATCTGTGGGAAAAATCCTTAGCGTATCCGCCGCGCCTTAGCATGCGCATGCCGTAATATGGCGACGCCAGAATCAGCGCGGGCAGGAATAGTATTCTATAGAGCCAAATCATGCAGATTTAACGGATTGTGTTCTCGTATTTTTTAATTATATGTTTCTTGAGAGCCTTATCTTGGGGGCGGCGGGCTTCATCGTTGATTTTTAGCGAGTAAAATGGCGGTGTTCGCCCCTCCGAATCCGCTGCTTATAGACAGGGCGACTTTCGGGCCGTACGGGAGGCTATCGCGTATTATGTTCAAGCCTTCGGCAGACTCGTCAAGTTCGTCGATATGCGCGGAACCCGGGGTGAAATTTTCGCTTATAGCCAAAGAACAAAAAGCGGCTTCCATGACGCCCGATAGGGAGAGCCCATGGCCAGTTATGGCTTTTGTGCCGCTTATTGCGGGGCGGAGATCCTTAAATATTTCTTTCAGGGCTTTAATTTCGGCCGCGTCTCCCATGGGGGTGGAAGTAGCATGGGCGTTTACGTAATCGACGGAGCATGGCGAAAGCCCCGCGTCTGCGAATGCGTTCGACACCGCGTCGACAACGCCGGCTCCGTCCGGGCGGGGAATTGCGACGTTGTATCCGTCGCTTGACTGGCCCCAGCCGAGAATTTCGGCGTAGATTTTTGCATTGCGCCGCTCCGCTATTTCCGCGTTTTCAAGAACCATGACGACTCCGCCTCCGGTGCCGACAAATCCGTTGCGTTTTTTGTCGAAGGGGCGCGAGGCCGTATCGGGATCGGGATTGGTGCTTAGGGCGCGCATGCCAGCAAATGGCAGGAGCGTGCGGTAATCCCCGTCCTCTCCTCCAACTACGAACATTCTATCCTGGCGCCCGCGCGCAATCTCGTCGAAGGCAAAGCCGAGCGCGTGCGAACTGCTCGCGCACGCCGACGCGAATCCGCAACTTGCCCCCCTTATTTTAAAGGCCGACACGAGGTTGAAAGAGAGGGTGCCGACTATGGAGCAGACTATTGCGAAAGGAAATGACCTGTTTACTCCAACCCTATCCATGCGCTGCATGTGGTGGTAAAGCATGCCGGTTGATCCCGCCGAAGCGGTATACATTCCGGTTCGCGGGCTTGATATGTCGCCCTCTGAGAGTCCCGCATCTTCGATCGCCTGTTCCATGGCGCAATACGCGTAGAGGCAATGCGGAGCGAAACTTCGAATTATGTCCCTGCGCAGGGAATAGCGCGCCGGATACGACCAGTCTTCCGGATCGGGATTCGACGTGTCAAAGCCCTTTATCGTTCCGACGCACTTTACAGGTATATTGTCATTTTGGAACGGGGCGTATATTTCAATTCCGTTCTTTAGATTGATAAGGCTGTCGGCTACGCTTGCGGAATCATTGCCTATGCTCGTGACGAAACCGAGGCCAGTTATGGCGACCCTGTTTTTCATATTTCCATGTATCCGAATGTGAGGCTTATTTTTTCTATAAACGCGGCCCTTTCTCCGTTTACGGACATAGATCCGCTGAAAATCCCTATGGGATACCGTATTCGAGAGGGTTTGACCGAGATCTCAAGGACGTCCCCGGGGCGGCAAATTCTTGCGCAGCGCGCTCCGTCCGAGGATGTAAAGAAAATTTTTCCGGGGTCTACTTTCTTTTCGAGGGCAGGAGACTCCGATTTCAGCAAGTAGAACACGGCGAGCTGTCCCATAGCTTCAAACATTATAGTGCCGGGGAAGACGGGATTATTTTTAAAGTGTCCCTTTAGGAAAAATTCGTCTCCCTTTATCTCGTACCGCGCGTTCGCGCAATTTTCGGAAATTTCCGCCGAGTCCAAAAAGAGGAAGGGGGGCTGCTGCGGCATTACCGCAAGTATTTCCTCCTTCGTGAAAGATTTTATTTCTTCTGACATGTTTAAAAATTATTTCACTATGCGGATTTTTCCATTTTGCTCAACTTTTTTTTGCAATCTGGACAGGCGGGTGAAAACGGGAAAACAGGCGCACATTTACTTGCAAAATGTCGCGACTTGAAAAAAACTCAAAAGTGCAAGATGAAAATCGGTATTGGCCAGATTAACGCGCGCGTCGGCGATTTTTCCGCAAACGCCGAGAAAATTTTAAACGCCGCCAGAAGCTTTGCAGAAGGCGGAGCAGATTTTGCGGTATTTCCGGAATGCGCTGTTTCGGGCTGCCCGGTGGGAGATTTGATATTTTATTCCGGATTTGTTCGGAGGGCGGAGGAGGCGCTCTCCGATATCGCCGCGAAACTTCCATTGCCGGCTGTTGTAGGGTGTCCCCGCGCGGCGGAGGGCCCGATAGGATTTAGAAATTCGGCATTTTGGATCGAGGGGGGAAGGGTAAAGGCAGTTTACGACAAGCATCTTTTGCCGAATTACGGAGCTTTGAACGAGGCGCGGGTTTTCGACCCCGGGAGGGATTTTTGCGTCGTGGATTTCAAGGGAAAAAAAATTGGGCTGAGCATATGCGAGGACATTTGGACTCTCCCGTTTGTCCCTACTGCTTCCCGATACGAGCTTTTTTCAAAACCTCTCGATTATTATTCGTCTCTCAATTCCGGCGGAAAAAGAGGCCTCGATATGCTCGTGAACTTATCGGCAAGCGTGTTCTCCTCCGAAAACGACAACGTGCGTTCGCGCGGAGCTTTGCTTCCAAGCGCATCGGCAAAACTGGGCGCGCCATTGGTATGGTGCAATCTCGTTGGAGGGAACGACAACCTCGTATTCGCCGGCGGCAGCGGGGTTTTTGATTCGTCGCAGCAAACCGGTGAAAAGTCGATATGCCTCGAAAAATTTGCTGAGGATTGCCGCGTAGTAGATGCTTGCGCAATATCCGGATTCGACGGCGATTCCCACGATTTCCGCGGGGACGACGATTTGAGGCGCGCGATTGTCATGTCTCTGCGCGATTTTGTCTCGAAATGCGGAATGGGGAAGGTTGCCATAGGCTTGAGCGGAGGCATAGATTCAGCTCTCGTTGCCGCGCTTGCGGTCGAGGCACTCGGGCCGGATAAGGTGATTGGAGTATCGATGCCGTCAAAAATATCGAGCCGGCACAGCCGCGACGACGCGCGTTCTCTGGCGGAGAATCTCGGTTTGGAATTCCATACCGTGCCGATAGAAAAGATAGTCGATGCCGCAGAAAGTTCGCTTTCCGGGATTTTTTCCGGGCTTCCCCCCGACGTGACGGAGGAAAATATTCAGGCGCGCGCGCGCGGCCTCGTAATGATGGCGATATCAAACAAGTTCGGAGCTCTCGTTCTGACAACCGGCAACAAGAGCGAATGTTCTGTGGGCTATTGCACACTTTATGGCGACACTTGCGGGGCTTTTGCTCCCATTTGCGACCTTTACAAAACGCAGGTGTATTCAATCAGCCGGCTGATAAACGAGCAAGCCGGGCGGGATATAATCCCTCAAAATACGATAGATAAGCCGCCGTCCGCCGAATTGCGCCCAAACCAGACCGACCAGGATACTCTTCCGCCTTACGACTTGTTCGACGCGGTTCTACGCGAGCATATAGAAAATTTCAAATCGGTTTCGGAGATAAATTCCGCTTCCGCTGACATTGTTGAAGGCGTAGCAAAAATGGTCTCGCGCGCCGAGTATAAGCGCAGGCAGTATCCCATGGGACCAAAACTTTCGGCAGTTGCTTACTCGTCGGACAGAAAAGTACCGGTGGCTTCGTGTTTTAATGGCAAATAAAAGCATATGGATTCAAGGGAACTTTTCGAGCGTTCAAAAGAAATAATACCCGGCGGCGTAAATTCTCCGGTTCGGGCTTTTAAGAGCGTGGGCGGAGAGCCTTTTTTTACCTCGCGCGCATCGGGTTCTAGGCTGTTTTCGTGCGACGGGGCGGAATATATCGACTTTGTCTGTTCGTGGGGGCCAGCGCTTTTCGGGCACGACCACCCGGCAATTCGAAAGGCTCTGCTTGAGGCGGTTTCAAAGGGGACGTCGTTCGGAACTCCGTGCCCGGCAGAGTTTGAAATGGCATCTCTCATTCACGAGATGATTCCGTGCGCCCAGATGGTTAGAATGACAAATTCAGGAACGGAGGCGACAATGTCTTGCGTGCGCCTGGCGCGCGGTTTTACGGGGCGGGACCGCATAATAAAGTTTGCCGGCTGCTATCACGGGCACGTCGACAGCCTTCTTGTGAAGGCTGGAAGCGGCGCACTCACCTTCGGGAATCCCGATTCCGCCGGAATACCCGCGGATTTGGCGAGGCTTACTACGGTTTTGCCCTTCAATGATTTTCAGGCTTTGGAGGAGTGTTTCGACAAGTTCGGCGAACAAATCGCCGGGGTGATTGTAGAGCCTTATCCGGCAAACGTAGGTCTCATTCCGCCTGAACAAGGATTCTTGACACGCTTGCGGCAGCTTTGCTCAAAATTCGGGGCGCTGCTAATTTTCGACGAAGTGATAACCGGATTTAGGGTAGCCGCCGGAGGGGCGCAAAAGAGGGAGTCTGTCATGCCGGATTTGTGCGCGCTCGGGAAGATAATCGGAGGCGGGCTTCCCGTGGGGGCGTTTTGCGGAAGGCGGGACATCATGGAATATATCGCTCCCGTTGGGCCGGTATATCAAGCCGGCACCCTCAGCGGAAACCCGCTTGCAATGGCCGCGGGAACTGCCGCCCTCGGGCTCATCCTCGAAAACAGCCCCTATGCCGAGCTCGAGCGCAAGTCGAGACGCGTAGCAGACGCGGTATCGGCTGCGGCGAAACATAAGGGAATTGCAATGCAGATTCCCATGGCAGCTTCACTGTTTTCTTTCTTCTTTAACGAAAACCCGGTAAAAAATTTGGATTCGGCAATGAAGTCTTCAAGCGCGCTCTATAAAAAGTTTTTCCACGGCTGCCTTTCGCGTGGAGTTTACATTGCGCCGTCTCCGTTTGAGATATGTTTTATGAGTGCAGCGCATTCCGACAAAGATCTCGATGCGGCGTGCGAGGCGTTTTCCGAATCAATAATGGCTTTGTAATATCTTCCGCTATAAAGCATTTGCCGCTGTCCATAGAAATACTTGCCTGACGGCAAATATAATGTCTGCGCGCCGGGCTTGCAGAAACAGAATTACTCCGCGCGCGGATTAACTATATGGAAAGAACGAACATGGTTGCGCTCAACTTCAACGAGAATCTTTTGTCCTGACAGTTCTTCATAGGCTTTGCGCAACTGGTCGGAATTTGAAACTGGCTTGCGGTTTATGGAGACTATTATATCGCCGCCTTCTATTCCGGCCGCGTCGAATGGATATCCGTTGCGAATCCCTATTACAAGAAGGTTTGAGGTGCAATTTACCTTGGATTCGCGCGCGAGAACCTTTGTCATATCCTGCATTCCAACACCCCATTTTTCAAGCGTGTATTCTTTGCCTATGCGGCTCTCGAGATTTTCGCAGGATAGTTTTTTGGTGGTTTGCTCGCCATTGCGCATTATGGTGAGATTTATTTCGGAGTTGGGCGTTATGGAAGCCAAAGTATTCATAA
This sequence comes from uncultured Verrucomicrobiota bacterium, assembly GCA_949298545.1. Taxonomy (GTDB): domain Bacteria; phylum Verrucomicrobiota; class Verrucomicrobiia; order Opitutales; family Intestinicryptomonadaceae; genus Merdousia. The sequence goes on from CASFWX010000009.1 coordinate 15,763, forward strand.
TGTCCGGCAACTGTTCCGGGAATCGCCCGTCGACGGGCTTTCCGTTTATGCTTAAAATTATGTCCCCGGGAAATATTTTCGCGTTTGCCGCGGGGGAGCCGGGATCTACGTTTCTCACCAGAACGCCGAGATTTGTGTCTATGTCAAAAAACTCCTCCATCTCCTGAAGCGGAGATAGGCTTATCCCGGTGTACGAGCGCGAGACTTTCCCGGACTTTACAAGCTCGGCCATGACTTTTTTTGCGACGTTCGAAGGCACTGAAAAACCGAGGTTGTTCGAATCCATATGGGCGCGCGTGTTGATGCTGACAACATCGCCGTTGGGGAGCACGAGGGGGCCGCCGCTGTTGCCAGGGTTTATTGCCGCATCGGTCTGGATCCAAGTGTTGAAATTGCCGGTTTCGTATCCGCTGTCGAGAATTGTGCCCTCGAAAAATCTGCTCGTGTTAGATACTATGCCGCGCGTGACTGTGCGCGCATATCCGTGCGGGGTCCCTACCGCATATACGACGTCCCCCGCGCGAAGCATCGAGGAATCGCCGAAACGCGCGTGTTTGAATGTGAGATTGCGATTCTTTAAATCGTCAGTGTCGAGCTTGATTACCGCCAGATCCGTCCAATGGTCCCAGCCTATAAATTCGGCTTTGACGCGCTCAAGATTCACGAGAGTGACGACTATCTTTGTCGCGTACGGATTTACGACGTGCGCGTTTGTCAGAATCATGCCGGAATCGTCCATTATGACGCCGGAGCCTATGGAGCGCACTATTTTGCTTCCTCCGTCCTCGTGAGATTCCTCCCATACGTCTATTTTTACCACGCTGTCGAGGGTATTTTTAAACCCAGGATCTTCAGGCCGTTCAATGCCGGAACAGGCGGAGAGTGAAAATGCCAAAGGAAGCGCCAATAGCATCGAGACGGCCAAGGCGAATAATCCGGAAAAGCTGCGCTGCCGGCGCGGGGGGCGAGTTTTGCAAATTGTCATATGTTGGACCCGTGTTCGGCTGTAACTTTTATCGATATGCCTCCGCGCACATTGAAATCTCCCTCGACTTTGCACCACACCGGGTCTAGCGCGGCTACGAGATCGTCGAGTATAGTATTCGTCAGATGTTCGTGAAAGCACCCGGTGTTTCTAAAAGACCACAGATATAGTTTCAGCGATTTGCTTTCCACTATTTTTTTATTCGGGATATAGCTTATGCGTATCTTTGCAAAGTCGGGCTGTCCGGTGGCGGGGCATAGGCAGGTAAATTCGTCGGTGTCGAGCTGGACGACGTATTTCCTATTTGAATGGTTTGGAAAAGTCTCGAGCTGGCGTTTCGGGCGGGCTTTGCCCTTGCGTCCAGAACCGAGCAGGGTCAAGCCGCCCAGGTCTTTCTTTGATGTTTTTGCCATTTTTTTATTCCCCATTAAAATTCCAATAAAACTTTCCCGTTGCGGGAGTTTTCGCAGGCCCGCGCTACGGCTTTTTCCACGTCTTCCATTTTCCATACGGAATCTACGGGCGCGCGCAGGGTGCCATCGGACACCATGGAAAATATTTTGGAGAAAATTTTGTCTATGTCTTCCGGGGAATGAAGCTTTTGATATTTATCCCACCAAAACCCCCTTAGGCGAAGATCGTTGAAAATGAGAAAGCGCGTTGGGAAGCGGATTGGATCGGACACCATTCCTCCAATGGTCACTACGGTGGCGGAATTGCCCATGGCCTTTATCATGTTTGAGACGCTTTCTCCGCCGATTTGGTTCAATCCGAGCTTTAAGTTCCCGCCCGTCATCTCCTTGATTTTTTTGGGGTCGAACTCAGTTTCGTCCACGACGGCGCCCGCACCGAACTTTTCGAGTTCCGCGCGCTTGGCTTCGGCATTGCGGACCATGTTGACCGTCTTTATGCCGCGGGCGGCGCACATCTGAATGAAAAAGTATCCAACCGCGCTGTTGGCGCCGTTTTGGATAGCCCAATCTCCGGGTTCAAGCTTCTCGAAAAGGTCGAGCACGCACAGGGCTGTCGGGGGATTTATAAAAGACATGGCAAGCATGTCAGGGGGCAATCCAGCCGGCAACACTCTCAATTCTGAGGCTTCGCAAATTTGGAATTGAGTCCACACGCCCGGCTCCGGCGGTATGCGGACGATGCTTCCGACTTTCGGGGATTCGGTGTCCGGGCCGAGTTCTATGACTTCGCCTATTCCCTCTTTGCCGGCTATTGCCGGAAGCGCGCGCAGGCTTCCATATGAGCCTCCAATCATTCCGAGATCCGAGGGATTTATCACAGCGCGCGTCAATTTCACCAGGGCTTGTCCTTTGGCAGGAGATCCTATTTCTATGGATTCGGCGCGCAAAACCTCGGAAGGCTTGCCGTATTCTTTATATATGGCGGCTATGCTTTTCATATCTTTTTATATTCCCATATTATTTTAGAATTTTCGCGGCAAATCAATTCTTTTAGAGGTTCCGCAAAGGGAAATTCTGTTTGACCGCTTAAAAAGTTTCTTTTTTGACGGCAGATGAATTTGTTTGAACGCGTTTGAGTTATGTACAAAAGTTTCGCCATGAATGAAGAATTCATACAGAGCCGCCAAAATCCGCGCGTGAAGTCGCTGCTCAAGCTTCGCGACCGCTCGGGGCGGAGAAATCTCGGCCGCTTTATGGTGGAGGGATTGAGGGAAGTTCAGCGGTGCATGGAAGG
>CASFWX010000010.1 GCA_949298545.1 uncultured Verrucomicrobiota bacterium
TCAAAAATCGAGCATCAATAAATGAAACCTGTAATTTACATAGCCTCGTCAAACGCGCACAAGATCGCCGAATTTTCCCAAATGTTCCTCAATGCCGGGCTCGATTTTGAAATCCGCTCCTGCTCCGAAATTCCGGATTGGAAATCCCCTCCGGAGAACGGCAATACCTTTTGCGAAAACGCCTTTATAAAGGCTGAAGCCCTCTTCCAAAAAGTTCCGCCGGGAGCATATGTCATGGCGGACGACAGCGGCATTTCAGTCGACGCGCTCGGGGGGGCGCCGGGCGTCATGTCCGCGCGTTACGCCGGAGAAAACGGCCCTGACGCCGACGCGAAAAACAATGAAAAGCTGCTGCGGGAACTCGAAGGCGTGCCGGACCACAAGCGGTCCGCCCGGTTCATATGCTCGATAGCCCTAATCACTCCGGAAGGGGAGCGCAAGAATTTCGAGGCAAAGTTTGAAGGGCAAATAAACCGGAAGGCCGCGGGGCTTCGCGGATTCGGATACGATCCTCTCTTTTACCTGCCCGAACGCGGCATGACGAGCGCAGAATTATCCGCCGAAGAAAAGAATTCCATAAGCCACAGGGGCAAGGCATTCGCAATGCTCGCAGAATTTCTCAAACAAAAAAACAATCAGCACTGACTCCACCATGAAAAAAATCGCATATTCAATACTCCTGCTGGCAGCTCTCGCCGCTCCGCTCTCCGCCCAATCCGTAAGCGAATCGGACTGGGGAAAGACGAAAAACGGCGAGCCCGTAAAAATGTTCACCCTGAAAAATTCAAAGGGCATGACCGCAAAAGTGATCACCTACGGGGCGACTCTCCAAAGCCTCACAGCCCCCGACCGCAACGGAAAGTTCGCAGATGTCGTATTCGGCTTCGACAAGATTTCCGACTACGAAACACTAAACGACTACTACGGCGCCATAGTCGGCAGATACGGAAACCGAATCGCCAACGGAACATTTTCCATAGACGGCAAGGAGTATAAATTGACGATAAACAACGGCCCGAATTCCCTCCACGGCGGCCTCGTCGGTTTCGACCAGAAAGTTTGGAAGGCGGAGGCGTCAAAAAACAACGACAGCGCAAGCGTGAAGCTCACCATAGTTTCGCCGGACGGCGACCAGGGATACCCCGGCAATCTCACAGCCTCCGTCACATACACACTCAACAACCAAAACGAACTGATAATCAACTATTCCGCCGAGAGCGACAAGCCGACCGTCGCCAACCTGACAAACCATTCCTACTTCAACCTGTACGGCGCGGGGAACGGAAACATTCTCAACCACGAGGTAACCATCAATGCGGACAAGTTTACTCCCGTCGACGAGACCTTGATCCCCACCGGAGAACTCAAGGACGTCGAAAACACTCCTTTCGATTTCCGCAAGCCCAAGCCCGTCGGATCCCGCATCGACAAGAGCGACGAACAGCTCAAGTTCGGGGGCGGGTACGACCATAATTTCGTCCTAAATAAAAAGTCGCCCAACGAAATGACTCTCGCCGCAAGGGTTTACGAACCCGTAAGCGGAAGGAAAATGCTAATATACACCACCGAACCGGGCCTCCAATTCTACTCGGGCAATTTCCTAAAAGGCACAAAGGGCAAAGGAGGCAAAGAATACGAATACCGCTACGGCATGTGTTTTGAAACCCAGCATTTCCCGGATTCGCCAAATCAAAAGGATTTCCCATCGACCCTGTTGAAGCCCGGAACCGTTTACCACTCTACAACAATATTCAAATTCTGACGCATGCTTAGAGGAATATCCCCGCTCTTCAGTCCGGAGCTTCTCGCGACAATATACCGAATGGGACACGGCGACGAGCTTGTATTTGCCGACGCCTATTTCCCTTCCGATTCACTGTCGGGAAACGTCATACGCGCCGACGGCCTAAAAATCGGCGCGCTTCTCGACGCGGTTCTCGCCCTTATGCCGCTCGACAAATATGTCGAATCCCCTATGATAATGATGTCTCCGTGCAACGGCGACCAGTGCGACAAATCGGTCGAGGAAACCTATCTTGAAATCGCAAGGAAATACCTGCCATCGCTTCCGCCTCCGCAGAAGCTGGAGCGTTTCGCATTTTACGACAGGGCGCGGAAATCCTTTGCCATAGTAAAGACAGGCGATACTTCAAACTACGCCAACCTCATTGTAAAAAAGGGAAACTTTTCATAGCTGAAGCGTCCCGCATCCCCGGGCAGCCGCCATTCCGGCTCATTGCGCGATTTGGCGATAGCGCAGGATTTGCAAGGGAGATACGCGATTCAAAAAAACCGGAGCCGAACTTCCATTCATGCGCAGCCTTGGGCTGGCACGCAAAAGCCGAAGAAAGCTTGGCACGCGCACTTTAGCCATACATGGAAAATTTCATAGACACCCACGCGCACCTCTCCGGCGAAATCTCGCGGGGGAATCTCGCCTCCGTGCTGGCGCGCGCAACGGGCGCCGGGGTGAAGCGAACCGTATGCAGTTCGACTTCCCCCAGCGATTGGCATGTATATTCCAAGGCGGCAACGGAATTCCCTGATGCGCTGTCATGGCAGATAGGGATACACCCCGAGGACATCGCCCCGGAATCCGAAGGCGCGCTTGGCGCTCTCGCAAGTTTTTTTACCGGTTCAGGAGAAACGCCGCAACCGGTCGCCATAGGCGAAATAGGCCTGGATTATTTCCACCTCCCGGAATGCGGAGAAAAAGCCGAAAGAGCAATATCGCTCCAGAAAGAGATCCTTCGGAAACAGTTGTTAATCGCCTCCCAGCTCGACTGCAAAGTATGCATTCACGCCCGCTCCAAAAAGAGCGCCTCCTGCGGAAGAAACGCAGTCATGGATTGCTTTGGGGAAATAGAGAGGGCGGACGTGAAATTTTCAAACGTGGTTTTTCACTGCTACGCCGGAACGCCCGGAGAGCTTTCCGCCCTGAACGAAGCCGGGGCAAGGGCGTCGTTTACGGGAATAATCACATTCAAAAATTCGGAAGAAATGCGCCAAGCCTTAAAGAGACAGGGCTTGGATCTCCTCATGCTTGAGACGGACAGCCCTTTCTTATCCCCATCGCCTTTGCGCGGAAAGCCAAATGAGCCGGCAAATATTCCGCTCATCGCAAAAGCCGCCGCCGAAATACTCGGGGCCGACATCGAAACCGTAGCGAGAAAAACAACCGAAAACGCAGAGGAATTTTTCCGCCTCAAATAGCTTTTAAAACCATTCAAACCATTCAAAGCGGCTTGAAAATCTTTCCGTCCCACGCGCACAAATTCTCCGCATTAAGATGGGCACTCGCGCATTCGCAACAGCAGCCCTAAACGCGCGAGAAACACCTCAAAATAAAGGGATCCTCCCTACTTTACGACGAGGACGAGATCGTTTTTAGTGCGGGAGTCCTTTGAGGACGACGCCGCGGCGATATTTACGAAAGCCGTCTTGGAGCCTATTTTAACGCCCTCCCCAAGCTTTGCCTGTTTGCCGTTCACGGAGAGGGAAAGGATTTTGCCGATACCGCTTTTCTTGTCGAGAAAGTCTATGAGAGTGTATGTCCCGGGCTTTATCTTATCGGAAAGCTTTAGGGAAATATCGCAAACCTTTATTTCAGCGTCTCCATCTATATTTATGCGAGGCATTTTTCCGTTCTTTTCTTCGAAGTCGAAAAACAGCCCCCACCGCTTGGGATTTTCCACAAATATGGAGTCTATGAGAGCGCCGTTCCCGAAAGACAGTTTGGAATCGCCAACCATATTGATTCTAAATCCCGCCCTGTTCTTAAAATCCGCAATAAACGTATTGACAGACAATATGCAATTTAGGCTCCCGTCAACCTCCATAACGGAATCTTCGAGGCGCAATATTCCGAAAGAAGCCTGGGATGAGCGCTCGAAAAACCGCGTCCCAAGATTTCCGCCTATCTCTATCCTGCTCTTATTGAACAGCGCGCGGCAATGCCACTTGGGATTGCAAGAGACCGATATTTCAAAATTCTTTTTCAGCTTTAGGGAATGGGAATCCATTGCCAATCCCGAAGAGTCTGCAATCCATATCGATTGAAGCTCAACATCTTTGTCTGCCGTTAAAAAATATCCTCCCGCGCGCACGATTATTTTATCGTTCTTCATCGGGGGATTCGTCATAGGCTTGGCTTCAAAGTTGGTGTCGCTGAACCACGCGCACGACGAGTAAAGCATCTTTGTTTTATCGGGATTGGCCTTCGTAGGCGCCGGATAAAATTCCATCGCCCCGAATGCTGAATAAATCCCCAAAGCGGCAAACAGAACAGCAAATAAACTTTTTCTTAAAACCATAACTAAACTTTTTCTTAAAACCATAACCCTGCTTTTATTTTACCGTCAGAACGAGATCATTCTTCGTCCTCGAATCCTTTCCCCGCGGAGAGGGATCTAAAGACAATACAAGCGTCTTGTCGCCAACTTTCACGCTCTCGCCAAGCGAGCACTTTTTGCCGTTTATGCTTATGGAACGAGGCGATATACCCGACTTGCGGTTGTTCAAATTTATTAAGGCGAATTTTCCGGACTTTAAATCCTTGCCCGCGGAAACCTCTATGTCGATACCCGCAAGCTCGCATTCGTCATTGAAGGAAATTGTGGGGAAAGCCCCATTTTTATCCTCAAATTTCATCTTTAAAAACCATTCCTTTGGAGAATCGACTATGAGAGAATCAATTATCGCCCCCCCCCCAAAGTTCAAATTGGTATTGCCCTTTAAAATAAATTCAAAGCCCTGGGGCGTTTTATTTTTAAATCTGCCGTTATAGGGAATTATCACATGAAAGCCGCTCTTTATCTCCGCGCTGCAATCCTCAAATATCGCGCTGGCAACTCCGGCCCCGAGGGAATGCTGCCAAAACCCGACCTCAAAAGCCCCCCCCACGTCGAGTTTGCTCTTCTTAAAGTGCATGATAGTTGGAGCTTTGGTATTGGGCGGTATCGTCATGGAGAGGCTGCGCTTCATCTTGACATTCCTGCCTTCGCAAAACAGATGGCTCTGCGATCCTACATCGAGACGGAACACGTTGACATCGGAATCAACTTCGAGATAGTAGCGGTCCCAGCGCAATACTACTTCATCTGCCACGCCGGGCTTGTTCGGAAGGGGATCGCTTTTATGAGCGGGATTTCCGTACCATTTGCAGGTGCTCCACTTCATCTTCTTTTCATCTCCGGATGCCCCGGGTCTGCCTGCGTAATAATAAATCGCCCATGCATTTGCCGTTGAAAGTAGCGCCAGTACAAAATATAGCGCCGACCGATATACAATTTTCATAATAGATTCTCTCAATTTTACTGCAAATAATACATTAAAAACCGCCTTAAAACGCGCCCGCACAAATTAAGCGAAGGCGCCTCCGCAAGGCAGACCCTACTTTATGGTCAAAACCAAATCGTTGGCTGTTCGCTTGTCTCTCCCGTAAATGCTGGGAGCTATTTCAAGAACGGCAGTCTTGCCGCCCTTTAGGGAAATGTTCTCTCCATAGGAAACTTTTTTGCCATTGACGACAACGCTTCTTGCCTTTTCCACGGAGCTGCGCTTGTCGTTAAAATCAATTAGCGTGTATTTGCCAACCTTCATATCGGGAGGAAAATTCACCTCGATGTCGCAGCCTTCAAAATTGGTGCGCTTTTGAAAATAAACTTGCGGCATGGCTCCGCCGTCCTCGGAAAAGCGGAATTTGAATCCCCAGTCATCCGGCGCTTCGCGAATAATGTCGTCTATCACGGCGCCTCCCCCAAAATTCAAACGGGTATTGCCCTTCAAATCCATTATGACTCCGGCGCGCTCAGAAGGCTTTACAACAAAAGTATTTACGGGTATCACGCAGGAAATGCCGCCTTCGAAATCGGCTTTTGAATTTATCAGTTGAAACATTCCGGTGCCGGCTGTCTTTGACTTGTCCCAGAATGTGAATCTCAAATTCCCTCCGCATTGTATTGTTCCACTGTCAAACACAAACAATGTCCTATAAGCGTCCCTGTTGGATATTGCGTAATTGAAATCTTTTTTTATCCTTATGTTGCGGTTTTTCGCATGGACTTCGCACGAATCCGCTATTTCAAAAATCCCGACGTTTACATCAACGTCCACCTCGAAATAGTAAGTTCCCCAGTGGAAACGCAATTTGTCGTTCGGCCCGGGCTTGCCGGGTATGGGATCGGAACGATATTCCGTATGGCTATAAAATTTGGCAGTGCTCAATTTGTCGCGCCTTTCCTCGTCGTTCTGAGGATCGGTAACTCCTATTACATAATCCAAAGCGCAAGAAAACGCGGCTGGCAAGAGCAAGGCGGATATGAGGGTGCCTTTTACAAGAATATTTTTGATGTTCATAACGGTAAATGTAAATAAAGTTTCTAAGATAAATACATTATGCCCTGCAGCTCCACCTGTCAAATATAATTCTACCGCGCCAATATTTCACCCGGAAACGCGCAAACGCCGCCGGGCAGAGCTGTTTCTCAAAATGAACCGGAAGATGCGGCATGAAAGCTTCGCGCCCCAGGCTGCCGCCGCCCAAATGGCACACGCCACCCATGCACGTCAAAAAAATCAAAAATTTGCATTTTTTCAGATATGCCGCAGAAAAGCACTTGCGCTTCAATCTGACAGCAAACTTGTCCGATTGAAGCTCGCGCGGCTTGCAAAAGAAAAAAACGGCGCGGCTTTATGCGACCCTCTCGACCACCACAGCCGGGGAATTCGGACGCCTTGGGGCAAGCCTGTATGCGTTGCGGAAGTAATCTATGGCGGAATCCAAATTGCTCTCGTCGTTGTAATGAATCATCAAGAGCGGCTCGCCCTGCTTCACCTGCGTGCCGACTTTCTTGACTTCGGTGACGCCGACGTACGGGTCGACCTTGCCGGATTTCGTCTGGGAGAGAATTTGGACGCCGCGGGCGATTTGGCCGGCATTGATGTTGTGCACAGAGCCGCGCTTCGGAGCGGGAAGCTTTCGCGAATGTTTAGGCATCGGGAATTTGGACGAATCTTCGAGCCATGGAGCCGATCCGCCTTGCGCCTTCACCATCTCCAAAAATTTCTTGAAAGCAGAGCCGTCCTCTATGGCGCGTTCGACCGACTGCTTTGCGGAGAGGTTTGAGCCGGCAACGCCCGCAAGCCTGAGAATCTCCATTCCAAGCTTCAGCACGAGCTCTTTCATGTCGTCGGAACCGCCACCGCGGAGAAATTCAGCGGCTTCGAGAACTTCAAGCCCGAATCCGACGCATTTTCCAAGCGGCTGGTTCATGTCGGTGACCAGCGCCACGCAACGGTGCTTCATGACCCGCGCCACGCGGGTGATGGTTCTCGCCAACTGCTTCGCCTGCTCCAGATCCCTGAGGAAGGATCCGTTGCCCCATTTTACGTCAACGACCAAGCCGTCGGCTCCAACTGCAAACTTTTTGCTCAAAACGCTCGCTGTTATCAACGGAAGGCTGGGTATGGTCGCCGTCTGCTGCCGCATTTTGTAAATCTTTGCGTCTACGGGCGCGATAGTGTCGTCGTGTTCGCAGATGGCGCAGCCGACCGTGGAGAGCTGCTTAAAGAAGTCCCCCAGCGAAAGGCGGCTCTTAAACCCGGGTATCGCGGAGAGCTTGTCGTGAACTGTCACAACGAAATCCTCGTCGGGGCTCGACATCGACGGTATCACAACGCCGCAAGCCGCCCCTATGGCCGACAATATCATTGAAGTCTTGTCCCCGACTCCGCCGGTTGAATATTTCGCAACTTTCGGGCGCGTTATGCGGGAAAGGTCGAGAGTTTCGCCGGTAAGAATCATCTCGTCGGCAAAAACCGCCGTCTCCTGGGCCGCCATGTCCTTAAAAAATATCGCCATTATGAGAGCAGCCATTTGATAGTCCGGCATTTCGTCGTCGAGTATGGAATCGACTATATTGCGGACTTCGTCCTCGCTAAACTCGTGCCCATCGCGTTTCTTCTCTATCAGATACGCGTACGACGGTTTGAGTTGTATCTTGCCGAACGTCTTTTTTGTCGCCATAGGAAATATTTTTCGAGAATTTGTTTCGCCTAAAATTCACTTCTTCTCCTTGAATTTTTCTCCGGAGCTGAAGCGTATATATTTTAAGAGTGCACATTTTTAATAAAATGTCGAGCATATTTTTTCGTGCCCAGCTACCTATTTTGACAAATAAAAACATCTTGCGTTCCTAAAGTTTTTATTTGCAAAACTCTTTCTGCCTCCCACAAAACGAATTTTATCCGCCGGAAACGGCTTCGAACGGCAATTTTCTAAAACTCCTAAAAGCGCAAAAAAACTCGCTGCGGGAAACCGAGGTTAAAATTTATGGTTGCAATGCGGCAAACTTTTCCTAAGGTTCTTCTCCTAAATTTTTTACAAGGAGGCCATCTTGAGAGAGGATTATATCAAACAAGCGCAAAAAATCATTCCCGACCCGAACATTCTCATAAACGTCGTGTCGCGCAGAGTGAAACAGCTCAAATACGGCAGCAGACCGACGGTCGAATCCCTCGAAAAGCTCGCCCTCGAAGACATCGCCCTCCTCGAGATAATCAGGGGAAATATCAAATACGAGCTTTACAATCCGGGAGCCGCCCCCGCCGAATCCGACGCGAAATAAGCCGCCAGACAAGCTCCTTTCAATTTATGCGATTCCGCGCGGCATGAATTTGCGGCGCGGTTTTTTTATCCGACTGAAATGGCAAAAAAGGGCACAGACAGCAAAACCGTGGAAATACGCAACCGCAAAGCGGGCCGCGACTATTTTATCGGCGAGACATTCGAGGCAGGAATACAGCTGCGCGGAACCGAAGTAAAGAGCCTGCGCGCGGCGAAAGCACAAATCAACGACGCTTTTGCGCGCGTCGAAAACGGCGAGATTTTCATGTACCAAGCCCACATATCCGAGTACGATTTCGGCAACCTCAACAACCACCAGCCGGCGCGGCCGCGAAAACTTCTCCTCCATAAAAAACAGATTTTAAAGCTGAAATCCGCAACCGATTCCGGGGGAACCGCCATAATCCCTCTTAAAATCTACTTCAAGAAGGGACTGGCTAAAGTCCTAATCGCCCTTGCAACCGGAAAAAAACTCTACGACAAGCGCGAGTCCATAAAAAAAGAGCAAGCCATGCGCGATGTGCGCAGGGCCATGTCTTTTAGGAGAAAATGACAACTCCTATCCCAAGTCCGCGTCCATGAGCGATCCCGTGCTACACATTGTCTTGTTCCAGCCGAAAATACCGCAAAATGTCGGGAATATCGGGCGCACATGCGCCATAATCGGAGCCCGGCTGCATTTGATCCACCCGCTGGGATTTAAAATCACCGACGCTAAGCTGAAGCGCAGCGGCATGGACTATTGGTACAGCCTCGACGTCGTCCACCACCCAGATTGGAGCGCATTTGAAAAATCCCCCCTCTCCCCCGCCATCGACAAAATTTGGCTCCTTACCACAAAGGCGCAAAAATCGCTCTGGGAGGCAGATTTTGAACGCGGGCACGCGCTGCTTTTCGGAAGCGAAGACGCTGGATGCCCGGATTTTCTGCATTCCCTGGCAGGAGACAGAAGAATCAAGATTCCACAGCCGACTTCATCTCTGCGCTCACTCAACCTGTCGACATCGGCGGGCATAGCCGCTTATGAAGCGCTGAGGCAGATCCTCTCGCGCGCATAAAAACCACTCTTAATGCTCGCGCCACGCGGGCAGGCGCTCTTTTTTATCTTTATCAACTGCCGGCAAGAAAACTTCATTGGTTTCATTTGATTCAAAGATTTGGACCCAATGCCCGAAAATAAATATTCGCAGCTATCGCAACCAGAAAAAGCGCGCCGGCCGGCTAAAGGGCCTTCCGCGCATCACCGCGCGGGCAAAGCGCAAATTTTAAAGTTTTTGCGCGCGCCCGTCAGGAAAACTTATGCTGAGGCGGTATCCGCAGGGTTGATCTTGTCGACTATAACTTTGTCTATGCGCGCCCCGTCCATATCGGCGATTTCAAATTCAAGCGATTCCCAAGTGAATTTTTCGCCTGTTTGCGGAATGTAGCCAAGTTCGTTTAGGATTAAACCGCTGAGAGTGTTGTAAGAATTGTCGTGGAACAGCTTTTCCAGGTCGAAATATGCGAGGAAGTCATAGAATGGGCACTGGCCGTCAACCAGCCAACCGCCGCTCTCGCGCTTGACAATCGCAGGGCCGTCCGACTTGTCGGGAGCATAACCCAAAAGCGCCGCAAGAATGTCCTTGAGAGTCACGATTCCCTGAAGGGCGCCAAATTCATCGTTTATGAATCCGCACTGTATATTGTTTTCACGCATCTCCTCGAGAGCCTTGTAAACGTCCATATCTTCGTGGAAGTAATGCGCCGGCTCAACCAGGCTCTCCAAAGAAAAGTTCGGGGAGCCAACGGCGTTCAGCAAGGATTTTAAAGTGACCAGGCCAGCCGTATTATCGAGACTTCCGCGCCCGACGGGATAAATTTTAAAGGGATTTTCCCTTATGATTTTTGAAACGTCTCCGGCTGAGGAAGATATGTCCAGCCATACCAGCTCGCTGCGATGGGTCATTATGCTTTCGACATTTCTGTCCCCAAGCGAAAACACCCTCTCGACTATGTCCTGTTCTACTTCCTGAACCTCCCCGCCTTCCGCGCCCTCTTGTATCATGGAACGGATTTCCTCTTCGGTGACCTTCGCGCGCTCCTCCCTAAGCCCAAATATTTTAAATATCATCTGGGTGCTTTTGGACAAAATCCACACGAAGGGAGCCGCAATCATGCTCAAAAAATTCATTGGCGGAGCTATGATTTTGGAAAGCGCGTTCGCAAATACGAGTCCGAGCCGCTTGGGAACCAGCTCTCCAAACACCAATGTGAAATAGGTTATTCCGACGACTATTATCCCCTGCGCTACGGGATAAGAGTACGGAACCCCCAAACCCGACAAAAATGCCGCAAAATCCGCCGACAAGACTTCTCCGGAATAAATACCCGTGAGAATCCCTATAAGCGTAATTCCTATCTGTATGGTGGACAAAAACCTATCCGGCTGATCCGACAGCTTCAACGCCACTTTTGCCGTCTTTGATCCTTTTTCTGCCTCAGCTGCCAGAGTTGCGCGCCTAACCGACACAAGCGCAATCTCAGACATTGCAAAAACACCGTTCAAAAGTATGAGCGATACAATTATCAAATAATCCATATTATTTCATTATGCACATACCAGAACACATATTCCCAATCAAATATTTATTTATTTTTTTAACGGAAGTGCATGCCTGCCAGCTATATTTTATCCGAATCAATCCGCGCAGCCCGCACCCGAAGCACGATGTTCGACTCGGGGCTATTCGGAAAACCGCCCAAAATTCCGGCAACGGCAAATGTGCCGCGCAAATTATACACGACTTTCCAAGCCCCTCTCAATTCGCCGCTCTAAAAATTTCCACTACCCTGTCAAAATAAGCAGATTTGGCATTTCTTGCAGATTGCCCTTCCGCGCTTTTAGGAAGTTCCGAATCCGGCAGTTTTTCCATCTCGTCCACCGACGGTATGCCGCCGGCATAGCAATAGCTCTTATAAGGTGAAAGGCGCATGTCCACAAACTTAAACATTCCCAAATCGCGCATATCAAACGCCCCGCATTCACTTGCAATTTCTTTCTTGAAGCTGACTTCGAAATTCATTTCCGATTGGATTTTGCCATTCGAAAACATTTCTATCCGCATTTGCAAGGGAAACAGGCTATCCTTTTTTCCATAAGAAAAAGATGCTTTTAGAAAAGAATTGCCAGACATGTTATAACTTGCGTCGGCAGAAACAATCCTGCCGCTTTTTAAGATAATCGAATATGTCAAACTTTTATCGGAATATTGCAGCAGGGAATCCGTCTCTTTCAGCTCTATTCCGCTCTTTGAGAGGTGCCCGCGCAAACTGCCGACAAACAAATCGCGGTTGACAAGCATATATAACAACCGTTCCAATGACACATAATGTGCTATTTCGAAATCCGCCGAAGATACAAAAATTTTATTTTCACCTCTCTCGTTTATCTCCGCAAAATATTCGCTTGGCTTATATATACTCAAAGAGTCAGCGCCTAAACAATCTTTCCCGAGTGAAATAACACCGCTCTCGCAAACTAAAACATCGCGTTGAAAACTCTCTTTTGATTTTTCGCCTTTTGCGACATGCTTTAAAGTATTCTGGTCCCCGCTTTTTTTGCTCCAATCTGCAAAAAATATAACATCACCTTTAAATTCCTCAGAATATTTTACTGAAAGAATGCGGGACGGGGCCGCAAAAACTGTCTGAATTGAAATCGCAACAAACGCCAATATAAATAATTTCATAAACACCTTTCCAGTTCATTCCAGTTCAAGCAACCGAACATTATTTATGCATTTATTACGCCGCTTATAAGAAAACAGTCAAGGGGAAACACCTAAATGATTTGCAAAAAACCGTTTAATATCGCCGCAATCCGGCAATAAAAAATCAAACGGTTCCGGAATCCACAATCACGCTTTGCCCGCTGATGGAAGAAGCCGCGTCGGAAAGCAAAAAGAGGCATGTTTTTGCAACGCACAAAATATCGGTCGGGCCTTTTATTGAAGAGCGGGAATAAATCTTTCGCCTTTGCTCTTCCGAGAGCGATGAGCTCATATCCGTCTCCATAAAGCCTGGGGCAACGACGTTTGAACGTATTCCTTTTCTTCCCCACTCGCGCGCGACGCTCTTTGAAAAAGCCTCGATGGCGCCCTTGCTCGCCGCATACATCGCCAATCCCTTGTATCCGGAATGCGCGCATACGGAAGAAACATATACGATGGAACCCGAACACCTGTTGTAAATCATATTGCGAATGGCATAGCGCGTGAAAACCACATGCGAGAACACGTTGAGTTCAAACATGGATCGCAGTTTATTGGCCGACAAATTTGAAACGAGGTCGTCGTATGCTTTTGCGGCATTTCCGACGTAGCCTGAAATGGGGATTTTATTTGGCAAAAAATCGCCCGAAAACACCTCTTTGGCAGCCTTTTCCGGGTTCGACAAGTCGGCGGATTTGAAATGCAGGCGGCGGGGGAACTCGCCCTCCAATTTCAAGATTTCCGGCGAGCGCGTCCTGCTCACGGCATAAACGCCATATCCCTCCGCCAGAAGAAGCTTGCAAATTTCCAATCCGAGGCCGCGGGACGCGCCGGCGAGAAGTATATTTTTCATCTTTTTATTTTCCCGGTTTCCGTGAGTTGAATATTGTCCACAAAATCAATCTTCCTTGGTATTTTATAATTTTGAAGTTTTTTTGAAAGAAATTTTCTAATATCGGCCGCCGTCGGCTGATTTCCTGCCGCTGGTTTTACAAGCGCGCAAACGAGATTTCCGACGAGGGAGTTCTTTCTGGCGTAAGCGACCGCGTCCGCAATGCCTGGCATCGAGCGCAAAACTTCCTCTATTTCCTCCAAATTCACCCTGTATCCGCCGACGTTCAAGACATTTCCCGCCCGCGCCACAAAGCGGAAGCGCGAAGCGTCTGACGGATCGAATTCGACGATATCCCCGCTCCTATAGAAATCCCCCCCGGATTTTTGGCTGCCGCACTCGCCCAAAAGCTTTTTATGAACAAGCAACTCGCCATTCTCCACCTTAATGCATTCAGAGAGCCGTTCTGGAATTCGAAAAAAGCAGCTGTCTGAAACCAGAAGCGCTCCGAATTCCGTAGAGGCGTAAATATTGCTAATTTTTGCGTTCGGGAAAACACCTCTCAAATCCTCATGGAGCCGCGCGTCGGATTTTTCGCCCCCGCAAGTTAGGCGCAAGACCGATTTATAGACTCGCGTTTCCGGCAGCAGAAGCCTAAAAAATGTCGGAGTTGCGGATATATGCGTTATGGAATTTGCCTCGATTTCCGAAAAAATTTCGGACTTTTCAAGCCCGAATAAATTCACAATAGGATTTGAATTTAGAAGCGCCTGAAAAAAGACCTGCAATCCCGCAATATGCACAGGGTTGTACGCAAATCCCCAAACATCTCCCGCATGGGTATCAGAGACCCTCGCCGAATTTAAAAGGAATTTTGCCGCATGGGTTATTTTTTTGGGGGAGCCTGATGTACCTGAAGTAAAAAGAGAAATTTCAGACTTTGAACCCGATATCGCCTCAAGCATGTTTTTAAGCGATGTAAAATGCTTTTTCTTCTCGGACAATCCATAGAACCCGTCCCCTTGCGCCCCGCCCATTTCAGCTTTCCGCCCAAATGAATCCACCAGCTCTACATCGAGATTTTCGGCCATTGCCAATGCTATAGAAAACAAGCAATCGCGAAGCGGGCTTGCGGCAATCCGCCGCGGGCACTTTTCCGATTGGGAAACAAAGCGCAGCAAATCGGAATACCTTGTCTCATCCGCGCCGTCTTTCAGGAAAATCCCGCCGGGATTTCCGCGCTCATTTGCCTTCAATTTTGCCACAGAGCTCGCCGTAGGTTTCAATGACACCCGATTCAAATACGTCTATTCCGAATTCTTCTTCAACGTTTACCGCCAATTCCGCCAAGTCGAAAGAGTCGAAGCCGATATCCCCTCGCAGGCGCGATGAACCGGAAACTTCGCCCGCCTCAAGTGCGCGCTCTCCCTTGTTTTTTCTTATGTCGTTTATAATCGACAGCACAGCTTTTTTCATACGCTAAAATTTTTTTATGGGAAATAGAAGTTCTTCCGCATCGTAAACCGCAAAATTTATACCCGCAGAGCCCAAAAGGTCAAGAGCACATTATGCCTCATTGCGAAACCGCCCGGATTCCTCCGCCCACCGCCAAGAACCCAAACGCCAATGCGCTTTATACCGCGAGCCTTTGCCTATACACATCGCGCCGCGGACTCTCCCCGAACAGGCGCTTGTACTCCCTGTTGAATTGAGTCGCGCTCTCGTAGCCGACCTGATAGGCGGCCGTTGCGACATCGATATCGCCGGAAAGCATCAATCGCCGCGCCTCTTGAAGGCGGAGAAGCTTTTGATACTGCAGCGGGCTCATTGCCGTCATTTCCTTAAAATGCTTGTGAAAAGCCGAAACGCTCATCTTCGCCAAGCCGGCAAGTTCCTCTATCTTGACTTTTTCTTCGAAATTTCCCTTTAGGAATCCGATTGCTTTCGCCATGCGGCTCGTTGAGCTTCCGGCAGTTGCCAGCTGGCGGAGCCTATATCCCTGCGGGCCGGAAAGCAGCCTGTAAATTATCTCCTTCTGCACAAGCGGCGAAAGTATCGGAATATCCGACGGAGAATCGAGAAGGGAAACGAGCCTGCAAACCGCGTCCAAAAGAGGAAAAGTGAGTTCGCCTATGGCGATGCCCCTCTCCGGCTGATCCGGCGCCCCGCCGACACCCGCTCCGCTTTCAAGCATTACTTGGGCTATTTCGCGCGGATCCAGCCTCAATTTAAACCCGTAATAAGGTTTTGCCTTTGAGGCGTTGGCCACCTGCGCCATCGCCGGCAAATCGACGGAAGCAATCAGATAGCGACCGCTGTCGTACGTATAAGTTTCCCCCGCAAGAATCACTCGCTTTGCGCCTTGGGCGGCCATGCACAAACAAGGCTCGTATATTAGGCAGGCGGGCATGTTCGGCTCGGATACGCAAAAAAGCGACATGTTGGGAACGGCAGTTTCAAAAAGATCCTGCCCCTTGGTGAATCGGGCAATATATTTTTTTAAGGAATCCAGCCGATCTTTAAATTCGTTGCTATAAATAGAAGTATCTAAAGGCTTCATAAGAATTACCGCACTTTTATCCTCACTTGCCTATTTGTCAACTGATAATAGAATTAGGCAATTTTTATAAATTATTAGGCTAACTAATAATATTCCGCGCGTGCTATACTGCTTACATGAAAAAATCCGAAGAGGGAATCTTCTATTGCCGGCAATTCGGAGATTTTATTTTTCAAAGCTTCGCAAGATATCCGACAAAGGTAAAATCTATGAAAAGAATAATTAGCACAGCATTGTCCTTGCTCATGCTTGCCGCAATTTGCCACGCAAATGCGTCTAAACCCGGCGAAAAATCCGAAATATATAAAATGAATAGAATTGAACTAACCGATAAAACATTCTCAGAACTTTTCAACGCTGAACGCAAACCGAGCCGAAGCGATCCAGAATTGATGGATATTCTCCAAAAATTCATTTTCGGAGAGGTTTTTCACACGGGAGTGCTGGATATGAAGCAACGCGAACTAATAACGATAGTCGTGTTGGCCGTAAACCAATGCCAAGCGCAATTGAAGGCCCATGCGGGGGCGGCTTTAAATATAGGCGTCGATCCGATAGAGATACGCGAGGCCGTCTATTCGCTGTCTCCCATAATTGGATTTCCCAAAGTTCTCAACGCCATAGATGCCGTAAATTGCGTCTTTAAAGAACGCGGTATCGAACTCCCCTTGAAAAATGCCGCCACGGTCAAAGAAGAAGAACGCTTAAAGACGGGGCGCGAAATACAAATTCCGACTTACGGGGACCGCACTAAAGAACTCCTTGATGGGCTGCCCGACAACTCGCATTACATTCACCAGTTCCTCAGCGAACTGTGCTTCGGAGATTTTTATACGCGGGAAGGATTGGATTTAAGGACGAGGGAACTTCTCATATTCTGCGGGCTCGCCGCCCTTGGCGGAGCAGAATACTCCATGCTTTCCCATGCATGCGGGAATCTGAAAGCGGGAAATTCGAGCGAGCTGCTCGTTGCCGCCGTAATCCAATGCGCCCCATACATGGGATTCCCCCGAGCTCTAAATGCCGCAAAGGCGATAAAAGAAGCCTGCCTGAAACAGCAAAAAGAAAAAAATATTTAATGCCTTTTCCATGCGCTTCTGCGCGGAAAAAATTTGAAAGACAGACCTATCTGCACAAGGAAAAAATATGGACAGGAAAACATTTATAAGCTCGCTTTGCCCGGCGCTCGCTCTTGCCTCCCTGCGCGCGCAGACCCTGCCCCACCAGGCAAAGTCTCCAGGAAACAAATCGCTGGTGGTGTATTTCTCATGGAGCGGAAACACCCGCAGCATCGCAAAAAAGATCGGGGCATTGGTCCCGGCGGACCTCGTCGAACTCGAACTTGAAAGGCCCTATTCGAGAAATTACAACACATGCCTCGACGAGGCCTTGAGAGACCAAAAAAAGAACGCCCGCCCGAAATTGAAAAACAGCCCCGGCGACATTAGAAAATACAAAGACATATTTTTAGGCTATCCCAACTGGTGGGGCTCGATCCCGATGCCGATTGCAAGCTTTCTTGAATCGGGCAATTTTGAAGGGAAAAATATTTTTCCATTCTGCAGCAACGGAGGAGGAGGTCTCGGGCAAAGTATTTCGGCAATAACAAAACTCTGCCCGAAATCCAAAATAGGGAATCCTTTGCCGGTGCACTATGACGGCGGATCGAATCTTCAAAAAGAGCTTAAGGAATGGATAGGAGAAAATAAAGCATCGTGAAGTTTTCGATAAAAACCCGCCTTGCCGTCGATGCCGCAATGCTTGCCCTCATGCTTTTGGCTTTGGCCTTCCGCATTACCGGAAGCCTTGCCCACGAGTTTATAGGGTTATCCGCAAGCGCCTTGTTTATTTTTCACAACGCCGCAAATCTCGCCTGGTATAAAGGCATCGGCTCCGGCAAGTACAGTCTCAAACGTTCTGTAAATGCTGCAATTAACATTATGACTTTTGCATGCGCTGCCATATTAGTTTTTTCAGGATTGATGGGCTCGAGGCACATCTTGGCTTTTTTGGAGCTTCCAGGAAGCATAGTCTTGCGGCAAATCCACATGGGCGCGGCATATTGGAGCATGCTTCTGGTATCCATGCATCTCGGAATGCATTGGGACGCGGTTATGCGCCATATAAAAATTAATTATGGCAAGCGGAAAATCTTAGCGCGCCTCATTCTTATTCCAGCATTCGTTTTCGGAGTGTGGGCTTTCATAAAACGAGATATTTTTCAAAAATTATTTCTCGGATACTCTTTTGATTTCTGGGACCCGGAATCTCCGACAATACTGTTTTTCTTATACAACATCGCCATCATTGTTCTAATGGCATCTCCAATTTACTATCTTTCCAAATTTCTTTCGGCCGCACCCAAAGCTGAAAAAAATATTTCATACCCGACAACTCCAAACATATAAAATAAATATCTACTATGAAAAGCAAAACAAGGCTGCATGTTTTATTATTTTTATCTATTGCAAGTATAATAATAATACCGACACATTCTAAAGACATGAAAAGCGAAACTTCTCTCCCTCAATCCCTGCCTCCAAAAAACTTGAGCCCGTTCCCGACAGGGAATGCAAATACAGCCTACGAAAAATATTTCAGCGGCAGATCGTGGCTGGCGCCGCTGGCACAGGACAAAGCACTGGCGGTTCCAGTCGCGAATGTGACTTTCGAACCAGGCTGCCGCAACAATTGGCACAGCCATACTGGCGGACAAATCCTCATAGCCGTCGGGGGCCGCGGATATTACCAGGAAAAGGGAAAAGCCGCGCGGGAACTCAAGCCGGGCGATGTCGTAGAGATCGCGCCCGGAATCGTCCACTGGCACGGCGCATCTCCGGATACTTGGTTCTCGCACCTGGCAATAGAATGCAACAGCAAATCAAATAAAAATACTTGGCTCGAGCCCGTGAGCGATGCTGAATATATGCAAGCCGCAGGCAAACAGAAATAAAAAATGGAAAGGAAACCGCCATGTCTAAAAAAATCCTAATAATCTCGACAAGCCCGCGCCCTCATGGGAACTCCTCTGCCCTCGCGGACAAATTTGCCGAAGGCGCGCTTGAGTCCGGAAACATTGTAGAAAAAATTTGTCTCGCCGGCAAAAGAATAGAATTTTGCCGCGGATGTTTCGCCTGCCAAGAGAGCAAACGCTGCGCAATCGGAGACGATGCTGAAAAAATAATACGCAAGATGCATTCGGCAGACGCGCTCGTCTTTGCTACCCCCGTATATTTTTACGGCATGAGCGGACAAATGAAGACCCTGCTCGACCGCACAAATTCCATCTTCGATTCCGACTATTCATTCAGGGACATATATCTGCTGGCAAGCGCCGCAGATGAAGACGCTTCGGCGATAGACGGAACGATATCTGGTTTGGAAAATTGGATAACATGTTTTCCGAAAGCGTCGCTCAAAGGAGTTGTGCGAGGGGTTGGGCTGACAAATCCGGGAGATTTATTAAAAGCGCCCAAAAAAATTAAGGAAGCTTATGAAATGGGAAAAAATGCATGATTTGCTCGGAACGGCTGCCGGAAAAATTCTTATCGCTATTTTTATTCTATGCTCGGCAATCGGCGCATCATCTAATGAAGCGGACGCAAAAATTCAGAAAGGCAAAAAAATGGAAAAATTAGAATTAACTCGCGAGTGGGACAAGGTTTTCCCCAAAAGCGACAAAGTTAACCATGAAAAAGTTGTTTTTAAAAATAGGTATGGGATTACTCTGGCGGCGGACATGTACATTCCCAAAAATTTTGCCGGGAAACTTCCCGCCATTGCGGTGTGCGGCCCCTTTGGAGCGGTAAAGGAACAGTGTTCGGGCCTTTACGCGCAAACTTTGGCAGAACGTGGCTTCTTATGCATAGCCTTCGACCCGTCCTATACAGGAGAAAGCGGCGGCTCGCCCCGCTATGTTGCATCGCCCGACATCAACACGGAAGATTTTTGCGCGGCTGTCGATTTCCTATCGAATCTCGAAAGCGTCGATCCGGAACGAATAGGCATACTCGGAATATGCGGCTGGGGAGGAATGGCCCTCAACGCCGCGGCGATAGACACGAGAATCAAAGCTACTGTTGCCTCTACCATGTACGATATGAGCCGAGTAAGCGCAAACGGATATTTTGACTCAATGGATGCCGATAAGCGCTATGAACTGCGCAAACAGTTGAACGCCCAAAGGACTACCGACTTCAAGAACGGCACTTATGAACTCGCCGGCGGCGTGCCAGATACATTGCCTGCCGACGCGCCCCAGTTTGTCAAGGACTACTACGACTACTACAAGACTCCCCGCGGATACCACAAGCGCTCTTTGAACTCTAATGGCGGTTGGAATAAGACTTCCGTGCTTTCATTCATCAATATGCCGATACTATCGTATGCAGGGGAA
>CASFWX010000011.1 GCA_949298545.1 uncultured Verrucomicrobiota bacterium
AACAGTGCCGCCCTTGGCGATGTCCTGATAGGACTTAAATTGAGCCAGGCCCTTGTCCGACTGAACCTTCAAGATTGCGGTCGTGAGAGGAGTTTTACCCTGGTCGATGTGACCTATGGTTCCTACGTTTACGTGTGGTTTCGATCTGACGAATTCTTCTTTCGACATGGTTCTTTCGGTTTTTGATTTTTCGGTTTTGTTGATGACCTTCAAGCGCGAGCCCCAGAGCGGATTTGAACCGCCGACCCCGTCCTTACCAAGGACGTGCTCTACCGGCTGAGCTACCGGGGCGACACCTAAAAGCCGCCAGTTGTCTGGCGTTTTTTTATTTGAAAGAGTTTGAATATGGCCGCGGCTTTCCCCCTCGTCAACAATTTTTTTTAAAAAAAATGTGCATCTGATTTTCGAGGCAGAAGAAAGCAAAATCGCCGATATCCCATCAAGCAAAATCTCAAGCCACGCTAGACGAGCAAAATTTCAATCCCAGGTAAAATTCTTTTCAAAGAACGCAAAACTGCCGCGCATTTTTTAAACTGCCGCGCATTTTCAAATCCCTAAACCGAAATTTTGCGCCTATTGCGAAAAACTTTTTTCCTGTTTCCCCTTTGCAAAGAACTTTCTCACATGGCGGCGTATGTCGGCCTCGGCATCCAATTCGGAGCCATCAAGGAGAAAATCGGCGAAGTGGCTCGCGAAAAACGGAGACAGAGCGAATCCCTTGGATCCAAAACCGTTAAAAGAGTACATGCCCGATATTTCCGGGTGGCTGCCTATATGTGGGCGCGTCGTGGCTGTACACGGGCGTATTCCGGATTCGCTTCTCAAGACTTCAAGCCTTCCGCGGGAAGAAAAAACTCTATCGAGAGACGAAAGGATCTCAGCGCGCGCAGCGGAACTCGAAACCGCGTCGAGATTTTCCCTGTCCCATGTCGATCCAGTGCGAAACACCTTCGCATCAAAAGGGTCGCGCATCAGCCATTTTCCCTTGTGGATTATATGTTCGGGAAGGTCGAATCCGCCCGTGCGAAGGGTTAAAATTTCTCCCTTTGCGGGCCTGTATGGAAGCCAATTAAAGAACGGATTCTTTACGGCCCTCCAACCTTCGGCGAATATTATTCCGCCTGACGACAGGTCCCCGTAAGAGAAAGTTCCGCCTCCACAGGAAAATCTAAGCCTATCAAAGGAAAATACTTCCCTCCGCAAAATTGATGCCGAATCGAAGAAATTGCCGAGGGCTCCCATCAACAAAGGAGGCTCCACCCATGCGGAGTTTTCAATGAATCTCGATCCGAAAGGATCGCTAAACCCATTCAGCGCCCCGGCAGGCAATTCCTCTCCGACGAGCTTTGCATAATCCGGCAAAGACGAGCGCTCCCGCCAAAGCTGCCTTTCCTCACCCGAAATGCAGATTTGCAATATTTTCCTCTCGTGGAAAAAATGGGAGGAAAGCTTATTCTCGAGTTCTTTGTAAAAATTTTTCGCAAACGGATGGGCGGTGTCGCTGCGCCAGCTTTTCACCAGGCGTTTCCCCGTGATGGGGTTTATCACGCCCGCCGCAACCGGGCAGGCCTCCCCCTCGAGCCTGGCGCCAAACAGCGCGACTTTCGCTCCGCGCCCAACGAGCTCCAGCGCGATGCACGAGCCGGCGATGCCCGAACCGACTATTATAAAGTCAACAAGCATCTAAAACAGCGATCTCTGCGATCCCGAAGGGCGGTTTTCGAACCCCAAAATCCGCCATGCCTTGTCCGTGAGCACGCGCCCCTGTGGAGTCCGCGCAATGAACCCCTCCTGTATCAAATATGGTTCGTGCACTTCTTCGAGCGTGTCCGGCTCCTCGTTGACGGCGACAGCAACTGTTCCTATGCCGACGGGACCGCCGCCGTAGTTCGACGCCATGACCTTCAACATGCGCTTGTCCATCTCGTCGAGTCCGTTTTCGTCTATCTCGAGCAGCTCGAGCGCGTCGACTGCCGTCTGGCGGGTTATTTTTCCGTCCGCGCGCTCCTGCGAGTAGTCGCGCACAAAGCGTATCAAATTGTTCACTATTCGGGGAGTCCCGCGAGAGCGCCGCGCGATTTCGTCCGCGCCGTGCCTATCCACATCGACGTTTAAAATCGCGCAATTTCTCTCCACTATGGATATGAGATCGCTCCTCGAATAATAGTCCAACCTCGTCTGGAGAGTGAAGCGGCTCCGCAATGGCGAAGTCAAAAGCCCGGTTCTGGTCGTCGCGCCGATCAGCGTGAAGCGCGGAATGTTCAACCTGACGCTTCGGGCGTTTGGCCCCTGGTCTATCATTATGTCTATCCGGAAGTCCTCCATCGCCGAATACAAAAACTCCTCGACGGTCCTGGATATCCTGTGAATCTCGTCTATAAAGAGAATATCGCCCTCGTGAAGGTTTGTCAGCAATCCCGCCAAATCGGAGGCTTTTTCTATTACCGGGCCGCTCGTCACGCGGATTTGCGAGCCCATCTCGTTGGCGAGTATGAATGCGAGAGTCGTCTTGCCCAATCCGGGCGGGCCGTGCAGGAGAATGTGGTCGAGGGTGTCGCCCCTCCTGCGGGCGGCACCTACCATGACCTTTAGCCGCTCCACCGTCTTGGGCTGCCCGGCGAAGGATTCAAATCCAGAAGGCCGCAAGGACAATTCCAATTCGTCGTCCCTCCGCTCCAGCGCGTCCTGAATGTAGTCGGTTCCCTTTTGCATGCGAAAAATCCTTTACAAGACAAATTTTTCGGTCAAGCCTAACGCGGATCGGATTTTTGTGAAGATAAATTTTGTCAGGCTGATGAATTTTAGGAATGTCGACTTTGCGGATATTCCACTCGGGGAGCTTTCCATATGGGTTTGCGGCGCAAACGCCCAGGGAAAGACAAACCTCCTCGAGGCTCTCGGACTGCTCTCGGCGGCGCGGTCATTCCGCACTCAAAAGCTATCGTCCCTCGTAAGATTTGGACAAAATTCCGCGAAAATAATATTCGGCGTCGAGCGCGAGGGATCGGGCGAATCCGAAATAGAAATGACCATCGGGCCGGCGGGGCGCAAAATATCAGTCGACGGCGAAGAAATGAAGAAGCTGGGCGACTACATCGGAAAATTCCCCGCCGTGGCTATGTGTTCGGACGACATAAAAATCCTGCGCGGCAGCCCCGAAAACAGGCGGCGCGACCTCGACATCTTCATATCGTCGCTCGATTCCGAATATTTCTCCGCCCTGCGGAAATACCATTCATGCCTAGCCCAGCGAAACGCACTGCTTAAAGATGCGCGCAATGGCGAAGACCTCTTCCTGCCATTTGAGCGCCAAATGGCTGAAGCTGCGGAAATATTAGAGCGAAAGCGCGCGGAATTTCTGTCTTTGCTCTCGGAGATCGCCTCGAAAAAATATTCCGCCCTCGCGGGCGAAAACGGGGACTCCGCCTCCATATGCCTTAAGAGCTCGTGCGGCGCGCCCGACGCCGCGACCTTCCTTGCAATGCTAAAAAGCGGGCGCGCCGAAGATTTTTCATTTCGCTCCACCCTAAAGGGCCCCCACCGCGACGACTTCGCCATACATATAGATTCCAAAGACGCCAGGCTTTACGCCTCGGAGGGCCAGCAGAGATCGGCAGTATTGGCAATTAAGCTCGCACAGTTCCAAATTTTCAAGGAGAAATCCGGAATATCGCCGGCCCTGCTCTGCGACGACATTCTCGGAGAGCTCGATTCCATGCGCCGCGAAGCTTTCTGGAAATGCGTCGACGCCGAAACGCAGGTTGTCGCCACGTCGACGTGCCCGCCGCCAAGCACATCGCAAGGGCGGAAATGGAAAAGCATCTTTGTGTCTGGAGGAGGATTTTCCCAAGAGGCGCCAGGGGAGAGGATTTTGTAAGCTATGGAACCATTCTTCGACACTTCCCGCGAAAACTCAGGCAGCCCTGTTTGGAGCGCGGTCTTGGCTGAAGCCAAGGAGCGCGGCGGCTTGATATCGCTCGGAGATTTTGTGCGCATCGCCCTCTACAACCCGAATTTCGGATACTACACTTCCGAAAGAAACAGGGCGGGAGGATGCGGGGCGGATTTCTACACCGCAGCCTCAATGAAGAGAAAAATATTTTCCCGCCTGATACGCGCCGCCGCAATAGGCGAATTTTCCAAGCGCGGATTGGGAGAGAACAATTTTAAAATAGTCGAAATAGGCTCCGAACGCGCCAATCCGATGTTCCATGATTCAGCCAAAATCTTTCTGGGAGACGCAATCCGCCTGCCCGACACCTGCGCTGTAGTGTCGAACGAACTTCTCGACGCCCAAGCCTTTGAAAGATTTAGATTCGAAGGCGGTGTTTGGAAAAAAACTTTTTTATCCATCGCCAAAAGCGGAGATAAAATATTATCTGACATCGTGCTGAAGCCGGCCGAACCGAAAGACTCGGACTTTCTGAACCGCTTCTACAGCCGCGCGCGCGTGGAGGGATTCTCGATAGACAGCTCGTCCGACGCCAGGGAGATTTTTAAAAGAATCTGCTCTATTCCGTGGAAAGGCATTTTATTGTTTTTCGACTATTTTAGGACTTGCCGGGAACTCTGCCTTCTCCCGAACGGCACGGGAAGGACATACAAAAGGCATTCCCAAGGCGAAAACATCGCCGAATCTCCCGGGGAAACCGACATAACATTTTCGCCGTGTTCGGACGAATTTTCAGAAATTGCGCTTGAAGCCGGCTTTAAAAACATTGTTCTCGAGACGCAGGAAAGTTTTATAATAAGGCGAGCCGGAAGCGAAGCGGAAAAAATAATATCCTCAAAAGATCCTTTTGACCCGGACAAGCGCGAACTCGCCGAACTCATGAGCCCTGCGCACATGGGCGCGGCTTTCAGAGTCCTATCGGCGGAGCGGTTTTAAGGCTTGATATTTTTCACGAGCCAATCTGCCGCCGACATGTTGGAAGGGGCGCGCAAGAGTTCTTTCAGCGCGCGCGCATAGGAAGCAAACTCCTTTTCCGCTTCTACTCCGAGACATTTGCGCATATATGCGGCGAGCTTTTTAGGCGATGCCGAAAATTGTATAAACTCCCTCCAAGCAGGCTTTTTCAATAAAATGTTTGCTATGCTTAAAAATTTCACGCGCACCAGCGCCCTGCCGACCGCATATGTGATTGGATTTGCCCGGTAAACAATCGCCCCCGGAATCCCCTCGAGGGAACACGAGAGAGACATTGTCCCCGAGCTCATCATTACCGCCTTGGCTCCTATTGGGATATGGGAATTGCCGCAAAGCCGCACCCTCTGAACGAGTTCCGGACGGCGCTCGAGCTCCGATGCGAGCCGGAAACGTATATCGTCGGTCGGATAGACCGCCACAGCCCTTTCTCCCGGGAGAAGCTCGAGAGCGGAAAGCATTGCCGGGAAAATTCTCGACACTGCGGCCCCGCGGCTTCCGGGGAGCAGCAGAATGTCACCTTTAGGATCGAAAAACACGGGGGACTTATAGCCGTCTTCGAGGAAAGGATGCCCCACGAAAACTGTCTCGAGCCCCGTGTCGGAATAGCACTCTGTCTCGAATGGGAATATCACCGCGAGGGAATCGAGAGTTTCTGCCATTTTAAATCGGCGCGAAGCTTTCCACGCCCAAATTTGGGGGCTTATATAAAACAGCGTGCGGACACTCCCGCCTCCCTTGGCGCTTATGCCGCGCCTTTTCAGTTCCGAGGCGAGGCGGAGGTTGAATCCGGGATAGTCGATAAAACACACCGCCGACGGGGAATATTTTTCAATCCACGCGGCGATGGCGCCCAATAGATTTTTAAAGAAGGAATAATTTTTCAGGACTTCAACCAGCCCAACAACCGAAAACGGCGTCATGTCGAACAGGAGTTTTGCGCCGGCCTCCTTGAGGGAATTTCCGCCAAATGCGCACACCGACAGGCATGGATTTTTTTTCAAGGCTTCGCGCACCATTCGCGCTCCCTGCTCGTCTCCGGAATGCTCCCCGGCAATTATCAGCACATCGCATTTCCCGCGCTCCGGCGCGGGAAAGCTAAAATATTCAGACTGTTGGGTCTCTGCCATTTGCCGTCACTGCAGCGCGGAAATCTGGCGCGTTATTTCAAGGGCGACTTCGAGCGCGCGCGTGCCCAAAAACGCGTCGACTTTGGGGTTCTCTTTGTGCCTGATGCAATTTAGAAAGCTCATGAGCTCGAATTTTAAGGGCTCGTGCTTTTCTATCGGGACTTCTTCGGGTATTATATCCTTGCCGTTCACCCGTATGAGATGCCCCTTCTGGTTCATCAAATCGAGCGACATGTACGCGCCGGGCTGGAATATTCTGATCTCGCGGAGCTTTTTCAGGCTGACGCGGCTCACATTGAGATTGGCGACACACTTGTTCTTGAATACGATTCTGGCGTTTGCGATATCCTCGCGCGGGCTCAGGACCCTGACGCCCACAGCCTCTATTCTCTCTATCTCGGAATTTGCGAGCTTCAATACGACGCCTATGTCGTGTATCATCAAATCCAGAACTACCCCTACTTCGGTTCCGCGGACTCCAAAGGGAGCGAGCCTGTCGGCAGTTATGAAGCGCGGACATTTCACATGCTTTTCCATGAACTCCACTGCGGGATTGAAATGTTCTATGTGCCCGACTTGGACTATCAGCCCGTTGTCCCGCGCGGTTTTTGCAATCAGCTCGGCGTCTTCGACGTTCGTGCAAATAGGCTTTTCTATGAGCAGATCGCAGCCCAAGCCCAAAAGCGGAATTGCCGTTTCGGCGTGCCTGTCGGTGGGGACGGCAACGCTGACTGCCCTGCATGCCCTGCCCAGCTCCTCGACGCTGCCAAACACGCGGCACCCGTACTTTTCAGCAATTTCCCGGGCCCTTTCTGGCGACGCGTCGCAAACCCCGACGAGTTCGGCGTTTTCGAGTTCCGAATATATGCGCGCGTGGTGTTGGCCGAGATAGCCGACACCAACAACTCCGCATGTGATTTTTTCCACACTGTCCATTTGCCAAAAGACTAAGAAAAATCCCTCCAGGATTACAAGTTTTCTTTTGGGGGCCGGGCGCAAAGAGCATTCGGGCGGCGCGATTTAAAAATCTTCGCGTATGTCTTCGAGCATTTTCTTTTCGCTCTGAAGTATGTTTGCCGGACGCACCTTGACGCCTATTTTCGGGTCGGATATCGGGCCGTCCAAATCCACCTGGACGGCGCTGACGAGAGGCCGCACCAAAGATGCGACTTCCGAAACTATCGGGGTCGAAATTCCGCCGAAAGGATAGACCACGATTGTCGCGTCGACGTCGTCCTTTTCCCAATCGTATCCCGCCGCCCCCTTTATTCTCATCATAGGGCCCCCAAGTTCAAGCTCGGGAAATTTCACGCAGGAATCAGCTATGGAAAACGGACTTTTTGCGTATGTCAGATCGAAAGTTCCCGAAGGCAGCTTTAGGGCGGAGAGCGCCTTCGACAGGAGCCCGAGCAGCCGCAGCTGCATGAGGTCGCTGTTGTTAAGCTCCGCGTAGCCGTATCCTACCGCGGACGACATGTCGTCCGTATCCCCCGTCAAACACATCGAAACATTGACCATGCCTTTCTCGCCGCTCTTTACGAACTGGTTTTCTTCAGAAGCCGCGGAAGACGGAGGCCCTCCGGGATCCAAGGAGGTCAAAAATCTTGCGAAAAGCCTCTGGTTCATGTTTTCAAGGTTGACGCTCAAGTCGTACTCCATCTTCCCCGAAGCGGTTTTCTCGAGGGACAAGCCTCCCTCTCCGACCCCTCCGCAAAAGCCGAACGAAGCGTCCTCTATTTGCGTGAAAATCTTGTCCGAACGCGCATGGAAGCGAAGATTCTCAAGGCGGGCAAATTCGACTTGGGTGGTTCCCGCCGCAAAGACTTCAAGATTGAAGATGTCGCGGCAGCCGGGATCCGACGGATTGCCGAGAGAGGCGTTCAAGGTCAGGCGGGGCGGTGAAGAAAATTTTACGATGTCCAAAATCTCCTTTGCATCTCGCCCTCCAAGCGCCGCGAGTTCTCCCGAAGAAAGCTCGCTCTCGAGAAAGATCTTCTGATTTTGGTACGACGTGATTCCGCCTTCGTATAGCCACTCCAAGGAACCGTGCGCGCGCCTGCCGGAGGAGAGTATTGAAATGTCGTAAATGGAAATTCTGTCCGGATTCACCCATATCGACATGGAGAACTCGTCGAAATGCGCCCCGGAATAAACAGCGTCCCGCCCCGAAGCCTCCCCAAAACACCATATTTTTTCAGGCGCGCCCCAAGTTCCCTCCACCCGCACATCGGCAGAAGGAAAATTCTTTTCACCCGAAAATTTGAAGGACGACATCACCTTGGCCCACCACTTCTCCATGAAATGAGAAATTGCCATGGGCCGCAAATCTCCGCGAACGGATATGAAATATCGGTTCGTCGAAAAATTTTGGAGAAAATCCCCCTCGACCCTCCAGCCCTCCCGCGCCTTGACTGTTATGTTCTTGGCGAACAATTCCGAAATGGAAGCGTCGTACGACAGGTCGAGCGAAAGTTCCTCTGCGGGAATTCTCATGACCGTGCAGTCGGAAGCCGACAGGCTGCCCGACGCGCGCGCGTCGCTCCCGTCGAAAGCCGCGCTTCCGGCGCATCTGAAGCGAATCCCGCGCGGGAAGGAAAACTCCTCCAATTCCTTTATCCCGGAGAGTTCGGCGCGCTTAAAAATTATATCCGTGTCGAGCGTTCCTGAAAGATCAAATTCTATTCCCCCATCTTCCGGGAACGAGAGTTCTCCGCCCGTCCGAAAGACCCCGAGGGCCGCATAAACTTTCCAATCCTCCCTCCATTCCTGCTCCGACAGGCGGCTCTTCCTCACCGATATGTTCGACACTTCGCTCCCGCCGTAGGATATTTTCTTCGCCGCAGCATTTAAATCCTCGAGGTAGACTCCAGCGGAAGAGGCAAAGATATCCGCGCCGACTGAAAGATCCGCGCAGGAAGGCAAGCCGTCTCCGGAAAAATTTCCTACGTTCAGGACGAGCCGCGCGCTGTTTCCAAAGCCATTTCGGCAATCCAACTCCAGGTTGATGTCTTTCAATTCAGCCGAAGACATCCACTTTGAGCCCCCAATGAGATCGAGCGACGCGGATGAGGCGTATAAATTCGCCCGCGCCGCCGCGCCGCCGTCCGACAGAAAAAATTCGACGGAAACGGCAGGGTCCGCAAATATTCCGGCATATTTTAAAAATTCCGCGCATTTTGCCAGCGCCGCATCTATTTTTTTTGCGGCGTTTCCAAAAAAATCGGCCTCCGCCCCGGTCCGATTTGCGCTCTCTGGGCCGGCAAGGGGAGCTCCTCCGGAACTCGATAATCCGCGCCCCAAACCCAAAAGACCCGCCAAGTCTCCTCCCGAAAGATTAGATGCGTCAAATGAATCCGAAACATATCCCGACGCCTCCGCGCGAATCGACGCGATTGAAAAGTCTGCCGACAAAACATTCCACCACTTGCCCTCCCTAAAGAGCCTAATTCTTATATTTTCCAAACCTGCGAGATTCCCCCCCGAACTTGGAGACAATTTTCCCCCGTCGACATAGAGCCCGCCAA
This sequence comes from uncultured Verrucomicrobiota bacterium, assembly GCA_949298545.1. GTDB lineage: Bacteria > Verrucomicrobiota > Verrucomicrobiia > Opitutales > Intestinicryptomonadaceae > Merdousia. Next base: position 9,579 of record CASFWX010000011.1, read on the forward strand.
TTTCAAATTTTCCGCGGAGCAAATCAAGCGGGCGAAAGGAAATTTCCACCCGCTTGGCGGAAAAAAAATCCGCCGGAGTGCCCTGCGCCCGAATCCTGAAGGCGTCCAAGCGCAAGATTCCCGAGACTCCCACATCGGCCCTGCTGAAATCCACCTCCGCTCCGAGCTTCTCCGCTTCCAACTTTATATACTCGCACGCCGCCTTCGGGAGTTCGATGCCGTCGCCGAAAGACAGGACAGCGAGCAAAGCCGCCTGAAAGATCGCCGCCAGGAAGAGAAACAAATTGAGCGGAAGCAGAGCGCGCCAAAAAGCGTTCAGTGCGAATGTCAGGAACTTCAATTTGGCGCTTCTCACATTTTACCGTCCTGCGGGAGCGACCGGAGCGGCGTTATTTAAGGACTCCGGTGGATTCCGCTGCTGCGTAAATTCAAACAGGGCGTCCACGAAATTCTGCGGCAACGAAAATTCCGCCGGTGGGTTTTCGCTGCCGCCGTATTGCAGCGATCCAGAAAGGCGCCTTGTAAAAAGCCATTTCCTGCTCTCGGCGACATTCGCGGCCGTGCCGGGAAGCTCGTAAAATATTTCCATGGAATACGCCCACGGCTCTTTCTTCCCGCCGGCGAGGGCGAAGGATTTGTCGAAGGGGGAATCCAGATAAGAATCCACCACAAACCGTTCAGCCGACGACAGCAAGACTTTGGCTGCCTCCGCCCCGCGCGGAGATAGAGATTTGAGCGCGGAATCAAAACTCCCGCCCGCGGCTGTGATTTCAAACAGCACTCCCCCGGAATCCAAATCGGCGATGACGAGCTTCAGCGGAACAGCCTTTTCGGGCATAGAGCAGAGAATGCGAGAGCGGTAGCGAGAAAAATCCACACTCGCAAGGCCGCAAAGCTCGCGCGAAATCCCGTAAACAGCGGGATTTCCGTCGACGCTTGCGTAGTAGAGAGTCTCTCCGCCGTTTTTATAACTCGATCCTATCTTTATGCCGCGCGTGGACTGGTCGGCCTGGGTGGCGACTATGTGGAGGGAACCGCGCCCGAGCCCGTACCTCTCGAGCGCCTCCGCGGACGGGGCTACATCGGAGACGAACTGCCGCGCGCTCGTGCCTTCAAGCTTCGACAGGAGAGAGGCAACCAGAGACAAATCTGCCGAAGCTGTTATGCTGTCCCCGTTCTTGGCCTTGCCTATGACGTCCCACATTCCGTTTTTTATCTTGCGAAGCGACAGCGCATCAGGCCCCGCGGAAATGTCCACTCCGACAGTATCGGCAGAATTGAAAGCCATCATGTTTTTATCGCGCAAAAGCGTCTGCAAATTCGGCAGGTTCTCAAATCGTTCGGCGTCGATCGTGAAAATTGTCGGATTCCCGTCGAGCTTGGCGTAGAAGCGCTTGCCGTCCTTGGTCCTCGCCCCCACAAGGAGGATCTGGCGCCTGTTCGTTCCCTCAAGAGTAATCGACACCGGAAGCGCGGACACGTCAAATCCGGATTCGTCTCCGGATTCCCGCCCGAAGCTCCTCGCCGACATCTGGCACATCTCGTTTAAGAAAGCGTCGACTTCCCTCGGGTCCGCCGACGCCGTTATAGGAGTTTCAAACTTCCACTTTCCCCCGTCCTTAACAAGCCCAATGCGGCGGAACCCCGCCTTTTCAGGGGACGAAATGTCCCCGACGGGAATCCTCACGGAAAATGCTGACACCTCAAAGCGCGGTATGTCGAAAACCGACTGCGAGCGGAGGCGCTCCATATCGACTATGAGCCCGTCAACGAACTCCTTGTCCACCACTATCACCTTGTCGCCCTTTTCGTCGAGCATGTACACCCTGTCGCCTGACGGGGCGCTCTTGCCTATTTTGAGCGTGTTTTCCGACGCTGGAGTGCCGTATTTCAGCGTGAAAACAGGATCGTCTAGCCCGTAGTCGGCGAGCGTGTGCCCGCGGGATTTTATCTCGTCGACGGAAAAGCTCGTCTCCCTGTCGAGAAATTCTATCTGGTTGCGTATGCGGTTGACGGCAAAGAGATTCGCGTTCCAGTCTATCGGCGAAACTATCCTCCACTTGTTGTTTTCAAATTTGAGAATGCGGGGCTTGTCCAGATTTTTTCCAGATATTTCAAGCTCGGTGAATGCCACGCTGCGGCCGCTCCCCACCTTCTCCGAAACGCGCGGGCTCTCAAGGTGCCAAATCAAAAGAAACAGCACGATGTTGGCGAGAAGAAGAAATACTGTTATTCGAAACCGCATTGTTGTACTCCTGTTTGACCTTGCAAATTTGCGCTCTTCAACGCCTGCGGGCTATAAATACCGCAAGGCACACGAACGCCGCGCAAAGGGCGGGCACGGAAAACCTCCAAGCCAAGCCGGCCGTATCAGAGCGCGAAAGGGAAAGGCTGTAAGTGTCGAGCCGGCGCGGGGCTATGTTGAGCATGTTGTTTTCGTCGAAAAGCCAATTTACGGCGTTGAGAACGAGCTTGGCGTTGCCAAGCCGGTTGTACCATTTGTTGGCTATAAAATTTTCGTCGCCGAATACAACGAGCCTGCCGCTCGGTATCCGCAAACCAAGCTCATTGCTGCCGGTGCGCGCCGCCACCATCGCAAGCGGAAGAGGCCCGGGAAGGTCTTCCGCATCGTCGTAAGACTGTTCTCCCCCGCGGCGGTAGGATTTCTCCGCCCAGCTGTTCTTGCCGCTCAAAATTACGGAGTCGAGCTGCAAAGAGTCGTCCATGGGCGCGCCCATGTCAGGCCGGACCGGGCGGGCCGAGCCGAATTGCACGGGCATGTCGGCGGCTATAAGATACTTCGATATCGGATGCGGCTCCTGCGGAAAACTGCGCGCTATCAAGTCGCCGGTCGAGCTTTCATAGTCCCCGCTCGAATCGAGTATGAGCATGTCGTCGCTGCGAAGCCCCCATTCAAAGAGAATGTCCTCAAGCCCGCCCATTGACCCCATGGAGAGAAATATCGCCATCTTGCCGTTTGAATGCAAAAGATATTTTCTCAGGGCGTCTATTTCCCGGGGCAGCAGGGGCGCACTGGCACCCGCTATCACAACCATGCCGGCGTCTTCGGGAACCTGCTTGACCGCGCTCAAATCGAGTTCCGCAAGCTTGTAGTTGCGGGCCTCCAGAGCCGACGCGAACTCGGACAAGCCGCGCGCGAAATCGGATCCGCGAAAGTTCATCTCGCCGTGCCCCTTCAAAAAGTAGATCTTGTTGTCGCGCTGCGAAACCACGTTCAATATGGCGGAGCTCACCACGCTCTCGCCCTTGAAATTCGTCCTGACCCCGTCTTCCACGTCGTAAAAGTCGCTTATCGGTATGCGCTTGAACTTGTTTCCCGAAGCGACTATCACGCAATCTTCAAAATCCCTGCCGAACCTCTCCGCCAAGCGCTCCGCCTTCTTGTTTTCCACGTACGCGTCGACGTACTCCACCTTTACCTTGGCATCGGAGCGGGACAAATATTCGTACTGGGAGAGCAGCGCCCGAAGGTCCGCGTCTATCTCTTTCGCTTCGGCATTGCCGCCGGATTTCGACATCACAACAAATATTTCGACGTCCCCGCGGAGATTTTTTACATACGCTGCGCTCTCCGGCGAGAGGGAGTTCCGCATGTTCTCGGACAAATCCCAGCGCATGTAGTGGCGCGACGCCAAAAAGTTCAAGCCGCAATAAAGGGTTATGCCCAATAATATTTTCAGCCACAGGTTTAGGTGCCTTATCCTGTTGACGACCTTAAAATCGTCGAATTTTCCGTCTTTCCGGCTCATGCGTTTTTGGCCTCCGTCACCATTGCTGTTATAGCCAACAGGAGCCCCGCGCTGCTTATATAAAAGAAGAACGGGCGGGTATCCAAAAGCGACTTGGAAAAATCCTCGAGATGCCTGAAGGTGCGGATATAGTCCATCGGCAGGAGGCCGCCGGAGCCGAAATCGGAAACGGCAAACTTCGCGATGAGGCCGGCGCCCACTATCGAAAAGAAAAGCATCGAGCACGACAGCATTCCCGCCACCAGAGTGGTGCGCGTAAGCGAGCTTGCAAACATTCCTATTGCCACATACATCGCCCCGCTGACAAAAATGAACGAATAACCCGTAAGCGCCTGCCAGGGGTTAAACAGCGCCGCGGCGGCAGAATCGCCCAAATACCAGTATGCTATCAGCGGAAACGCCAGCGTCAACAGCCAGAGAAGCACATAGAAAAGATACGCCGCCAAAAACTTCGCAAGCACGATCTGCCCCGCGGTCACGGAGGTCGTCATGAGCGCGGACAAAGTTCCCATTCTCCGCTCCTCGGACAAGCTGCGCATCGTTATGAGCGGAACCATAAAGAGCACGGGAACCCAAAATACCGAAAGAAACAGCTCCATCGGGGAACGCGGGCCGGGATTTACGCTCACGTCCAACAGCGCAGTAAGATACATTGTGCCCATGAACGCAAAAAATAAAAACGCCGCTATGTAGGTGGACGGCGATATGCACATCAGCCATATTTGGTGGTCGAGCAATGCGGAAAATTTTTTCATCTTTTTTAAATCTCGTCCTCCTCCCCGTCGCGCTTGGAATTCTTGCGTATTTCCTCCCAGCCGCGGCGGGTCGCCGCCATAAATATCTCCTCGAGGGTGGGCTTGCGGAAGGCGACCTCGCGCAATGAAAGGCGCGTGTCTTTTGAAAATTCGCCTATCAGCACCGCTCCGACATCATCGCCGCGGGGAACCGACAACACATATTCGACATATCCGGCAGCGTCGGGTTCCGTATTGGATTCCATTTCGATGTCGCGCCCGAGAGCAGACAGCATCCTTTTCATGCTTTCGGGATCCGCCTTCAAGGATACCGAATAGCGATCCCGCGCGATAAAATCATTGCGCAGCGCCTCCGGAGCCCCAGTCGCCACTATGACACCCTGGTTTATTATCATAACCCTGTCGCACATGAGCTCTATCTCGGGCAATATATGGCTGCTTAAAATCACGCTCATTTTTCCCCTCAATGAGTTTATGAGCGAGCGTATCGCCAAGATCTGGTGGGGATCGAGGCCTATCGTGGGCTCGTCCATTATTATGAGGTCGGGCTTTGCCAAAATCGCGTCCGCTATGCCCACCCGCTGCCTAAAACCCTTCGAGAGATTTCCGATTATCCACGACGACGCCTTGCGGCGCAGCTGGCATACCTCCATCGCCTCGTCAACGCTGGAGCGCACGTCTTCAACTCCCTTTATGCGCGCGCGAAACGACAGGTATTCCCGCACGCGCAAATCCTCGGGCAGCGGGTTGTTCTCGGGCATGAATGCCAAATGGCGCTTCGCCCCGTCAGGGTTCAGCGCGACGCTTTCGCCGCAAATCTCCACGCTTCCGCTCGTCGCGGGAACCAAGCCGGCTATTATCCGCATCGTCGTGCTCTTCCCAGCCCCGTTCGGCCCCAAAAAGCCGACCACTTCGCCTTTGGCTATGCGAAACGACACGTTCGATATCGCCTTTACTGCCCCGTACGTCTTTGTGAGGCGGCGAACTATCACGGAATTTTGCGTTGCCTGAAAGTCTTCCATTTTTAAAGCGCGCAAGCCGCCTTCCATCGGCGGCTGGGCTGTCTAAAAAAATCCGGCCATTCCCGCCGGTTCAGGCCCCCACTTTCCCGCGTATGAACTTCTTTATGTCTCCGACAGTCTGAAGATTCTGTATTTCGTCGTTGTCGATGGTCGTCCCTATCGCATCCTCGACAGACAGCACAACCTCAACCATGGTCAGGGAATCGAGCCCGAGTCCCTTCATTACTTTGAGATCGTCGGCCGAAGACTTCAAAAGCTCGCGTTTGTCAGGCTCTACAAAGCGCTCTATTATTCCCATTACGACATCTCCGACCAATTCCGGATTGCCTGTCTTTCTAAATTCGACTGCCTTTTCTACCGTTTCAGGTGAGCAGCGCTTAAGGGCTTCCCGAAGATTCGCCTCGTCGTCGGCTGTAAAGTTCTGTGGATTCATGCTCGCGATATCAACACATTCACGCCGCCTTGTCAAGCCGGCGCCTTCCATCATTTTGCGGAATTTTTGCCCCGCGCGGAAAAATTTTCCCGCACAAGCGCTCCGACCCGGGAATGCTTCGCCTCCCCCATTGGCAGGAAATCACACCCGAAATCTCATAAAAGAGGCAAAAAATCAAAAAATCCACTCCAAACGAAAAATTACTGGAGATTGCCAAATTCTCGGGCATTATCCAGGGCTTTTATGAGATCGACGCCGCAAAATTCCTCCGCAGTATTCAAGCCCGACAGCGGGGCATCGGCATTTTTTACGAGCATTCTCGTTTGGGGAATAGGCGTGGGCTGTTTCACGTCCGTAATAAACAATTATTTGGCGGATATCCATTCGGTGTCGGCGCTTCAAAGGGGAATTCTCGAATTTTTCAGGGAGCTGCCCGGGCTGATGCTCGTATTCATGCTGGCTCTCTTAAGCAAGCGGAGCGACTGGCGAATAATGCGCCTGGGGGTCTCCGTTTCGATGTTTGCCGCTTTGCTTCTCTTATTCCCGGCGAACTTTTGGCTTGTGACTTTCTTTATAACGCTTTGGAGCCTCGGAGAGCATCTCGTCATGCCCGTGCGCTACTCAATCGCCATGCATGTCGCCAACCCGAACGCGTCCGGGCGCTCTCTCGGATTTCTAACGAGCGCAATGAATGCCGGAAACGTCTGCGGAAGCGCCGTGGCTGCCGCGATTTTCTGGGCGGGAACTTCGCTTTTAGGCGCGGAAAACAAGCGCTTTCTCTACGACGCGGTATTCGCCCTAATCGCGATTCTCCTCGCCGCGAGCGTCATCTGCTCCTATACAAAATCCGCTCCGAACATCGCCTCAGACAGGCCGCGCCTCTATTTTTCAAAGAAATTTTCAAAGTTTTACATACTTGAACTCTTCTACGGGGCGCGCAAACAAGTGTTTCTCACTTTCGCCCCATACGTCCTGATAATAGAACACGGATTTCCCACAAGCCGAATGGCGCTCCTCATGGGAATCTGCGCTGCGGTAAACATATTCGCAAGCCCCCTGATAGGAAAAATCACCGACCGCTTCGGATACCGAAACGTCATGATCTACGACACCGTGATTCTATTTTTCGTCTGCCTGTTCTACGGGTTCGCATCAGACCTGTTTCCGATAGAAATAGCCGGCTGGATACTCTGCGCGAACTATCTTTGCGACGCCGTGATAAGCACGACATCAATGGCGACAAACATATACGCGAGGGAAATTTCCTCGAGCCGCGACGAACTCACCTCCACCCTTAGCTCGGGAATTTCGGTCAACCATTTGATATCCATCACAATCGCCCCGCTGGGCGGCTGGATTTGGACAAGGTTCGGAATAGAGACGCTGTTTTCACTCGCCGCGCTCATGGCTGCCTTGAACTCGCTCTTTGCGCTGAGCCTGCCAAAACCCAAACTCCAGCGCTAAGCCACCCGCCTGCGAACGAGCAGGCAATGCCCCGCCCCGTCGTTTTCCAAACCCGGCAAAAGCAGCCTTTCCTCCGCGAGCTCAAAATCCGGGTGCCGCTCCAAAAAGCGCCCCGCCACTTCCGAATTCTCCTCCGGCTCTATCGAGCAAGTGGAGTAAACCAGCCTCCCACCCGCCGCCACAAAGCCAGCCGCTATATCCAGCAGCCTGCCTTGGATTTCCGCGCACGCAAACACGTCGGATTCTTTTATCCGGTATCTCGCGTCCGGCCGGCGGCGCAACACGCCGGTATTCGAACACGGAGCGTCTAAGAATACTCCGTCGTATTCGCCCGGCAGCAGGTTTTCCTCCAATACTTTTGAGAGCGGATTTTTCAGGAGGTCGCACTCAAGCGCCCGGCAGTCCATAAATTTTACCTTTTCCATATTCTGCCGGAGACGCGCCATGCGCGCCTTCCCGAAATCAACCGAAACTAAAAGGCTTTTCCGCGCGCCCGCGGGGCCCGAGGAAGCCCTTACCAGGTCGGCTATTGCGCGGGACTTTCCGCCCGGAGCCGCGCAAAGGTCGAGCCATTTGCCGCAACCGGGCGACAGCATCGACGCCGCTCTCCACGTGGAGGGATCCTGAATGTAAAAATCCGAAGATTTCAACAGCTCCCCCACGCTATCCCACGCCCCGCCTTTCAGCCGGTAAAAGCCAGCCGCTTCAGCCGGCTCAAAGAAGCGCGCGTATTCCGCGAATTTAGACCCGGCCTCCGCCGTAGGGGACACCCTGAAAAATACCTCCGACGGCTTTTGTGAACACTTCAATATCTCCAGGCACTTTTCATATCCGAACCTGTCGAGCCAGCGCCCGACCAGCCACCCGGGATGCGAGTACGCCGCCGACAAATCCTCTTGCGTGCGAGCCTTCGATACAAACGAGCAAGCCTCGGGGTAAAACTTCCTCAAGACGGCGTTTGCAAACGCCGCCTCCCCCGCGGAACACCGCCTCTTTGAAAATTCCACCCAAGAATCCACTATTTTCGGCAGCCTCGCCTCGTCCGAATACAATATCTCCGCCGCAGCCGCGCGCATGGCGGCGCGAAGTTTGGGAGCCGGACGGCGGCGGCATAGAGACGAAAATACCTTGTCTATCAGCGCGCTCTGGCGCAAAACATTTAAAAAGATAAATTGACAAACCCGCCGAAATGTTCTGTTTTTATCAGACAGAATAAATTGCGTCGATAATATCTCGTCCGCTTTTGCGGGCGATTTGTCGTAAGACATAAGCATGGCGACGACGGCGTCCTGCGCCGATGTTTTGGGCGTTTTGTCCTGCATTGGTATGAAATTGCGCCTCGTCTATATGCGGTCATGCGCGAAATACAAGCCAAAAACAGATATGAATCAGGAAGCTATCGAACAAATCATCAGGAAGGCGCCCAAGCTTGTCTCCAAGCGCGGCAAGCTTGAAGCCATGAAAGACGGCGCATACTGCCTGCACGGCAGTTGGGGCTTTGGCCGCATAAGGTCGTACGATTCCGCCTCCAATAAACTTACGATAGATTTTGAAGGCAAAGAGGGACATATGATGGATCCCGCCTTCTGCGTCGACAAACTCGAAATACTCGGCGACGACAACCTTTTGGTCAGATACCGCACTGACAGGGAAAATCTCGAGAAGGAAATGAGGGAATCCCCGGACGAATTCGTCATAAAATATCTCGAGTCAAAAGCCGCCGACGCCGCTGCCGAAGGCAGGATAATCGAACCCGCCGCAAGTTCGATAGAGCTCGAAAACGTGATGAAGCAGCTCTTCGGATTTAAGCTTACCAACAACGCCGGCATACCGGAAAAAGATTTCGACAAAACAAACAAATCCGCCGAAAAACAATATCGCGCATGGTGGGCAAAAGCCAAAGAGGCGCTGTTCCGCAATCCCCGCGTGGCATGCCCAAAATCGAAAAACGAATCCTACGTCCTCCGCTCGAAAGAGGAGGAGATGAAGCCTGAACAGGAAGTCTTGCGCGAATACTTCCTCAACCGCGAGCCAAAGAAAAAAATCCTTCTTGCAGAAAAGCTCTACAAGACCGCAACCGCCCCCGACAGCGTCGAGGAAATTAAGGCGGATTTGCCGAAAATTAAAGATGAATTGACCGAGGCAATCAAAAACGCCCGCTCCCTCAACGACTCCGACAGGCTCCACGGCATATGGGTGCGCAACAACCTCGTCCGCTACCTCTATCCGGGAGAAGAGTCGAAGGTTGAGGAGATAGCCCCGCGAAGCAAGGACATCATTCTCGCGGCTGTCGAGCACGATCCAAAAGACGGGCTCAACAACCTCGCTAAAAATCTTCCTTCCTCATATCTTGAGAGATTTCTCGATTTGCTCACGCGCATATTCGTCCAAGATTGGCGCGACCGCATAATAGACCTGCTCAAGAACAGCGAAGGCCGCTTCACAAAAGAATGCGTCGACTATCTGCTCAGCTGGGATTCCTCCCGCGAATCCCACTTTGTGAAAGGCGCAGAAATCGCCGACGACGGGCGGGGGAGCTCGCGCAAGCTCATTAAAGAATATTTCAAGCGGTGGCTCGAGGAGCAAACCCTCCGCGGCCCGGTAATTTTATGGATAGTCAAAAACCGCAAGGAGGCGAAATACTCAGACATCGTCGGAGATCTGATAGGACAAGATCTTTTGAGCGCGATGCTGGCGGCTGTCGACGACGAGTCCCTCCAGAGGGAAACCATTGCCACGACCGCCCGCATACCCTTGGCGGACGCCCTCAGCGAAGACCGCTCGCTCATCGGCGACATGCTTAAAAACTCCACCGCCGAAACCGCGCGCGACCTCGCCCAAACCCTGCTGCTGAACCAGGGCTTTGAAGACCTCACAAAAAAATCCATTCTCGCGCGTATAATCAAAAAGTTCCCCAGCGTCCAAAGCCTCGTCGCCTCAAAAGCCGAATCGAAAGAACAGCGGCTGCTCGCCTCGAGCTGGAGCATACAGGCGCGCAGGGAGGAACTCGAAGACCTCATCAAAAACAAGCTTCCCGCCTCGAAAGCCGCCATCGAAGCCGCCCGCGAGCTCGGAGACTTGCGCGAAAACTCCGAATACAAGATGGCGCGCGAACACGACGAAGTCCTCAGCGCCCGCCGCGCGCAGCTCGAGAGGGACCTCTCATCGGCGGACATCATCGACTTCAACGCCACCCCCTCCGACAAGGTCGGCATCGGAAGCATCGTCACTCTGTCTACGGACAAGGGCGAAAGCCTCACTTGTACCATACTCGGAGCATGGGATTCCGACACGGAGAAAAATTACTTCTCCTATCAGACCCCATTGGCGCAGGCGCTTCTCGAACACCGCGTCGGAGACACGGTCGAGACAAACATCAACGACCACGTCACGCGCTGGACAATTAAAAGCCTCTCGCGGTTTATCGATAAGAAATAGATCGCTGAAAAGCCCGCCTAAATCCGGCGGGCTTTTTTTGCGCAACATTCGCCCGCCTTGCCCTTTACGCGGCACCGTGCGCGGCAACATGCAAAATTCAATCCCTTTGCCAAAGGGCAAAAATTTGGTTGCGCACAGCTAAATAATTTTCATTTTGTGGAGTATTATGGCTGACGAAATGGCAAACATAACCTTGAACGGAAAGACATTCTCCTTTCCCGTACACAGCGGAACGGAGGGAGAAAAAGCCATAGACATAAGCAAACTGCGCCAACAAACAGGATATATAGCCCTCGACGACGGATTCGCAAATACAGGTTCCTGCGAAAGTAAAATAACCTATATCGATGGGGAGAAAGGCATTCTCTGCTACCGGGGAATTCCAATAGAAGTCCTCGCAGAGAATTCGACTTTTATCGAAACCGCATATCTTATTATTTACGGCGAGCTTCCCTCGCGCAAGGAAATGAGCAATTTCTCCCAGAAAGTTCTCCGCAACGCGTCCCTGCACGAATCGATGCTGCATTTCTTTGACGGAGGATTTCCGTTCACGGCGCATCCGATGGCGATTCTCTCCAGCCTTCTAAATTCCGTAGGCTGCTACTATCCGCAAATGGTGACAAACCAGCGCGAACAAGATCTGGAACATTTCGACGACGCTGCGGCGCTCCTTTTGAGCAAAGTCCGGACAATAGCCGCAATGGCATACCGCATGAAAAACGGCCTGCCTCTGATTTATCCCAAACGCGATCTCGGGTACAGCCAGAACTTCCTCCACATGATGTTCACCGAGCCGTACCACGAATATTACCCGCACGACGACATCACAAAGGCGCTCGACTTGATTTTCCTGCTGCACGCCGACCACGAACAAAATTGCTCCACCTCGACTGTGCGAATGGTCGCAAGCTCCGGAGCGAATTTGTTCGCATCTGTATCGGCGGGCGTATGCGCGCTCTGGGGGCCGCTTCACGGCGGCGCAAACCAGCGCGTAATACAAATGCTCCAGGAAATTCACGACTCCGGCGATGACGGGACTAAATTTATCGAGGAAGCCAAGGCCGGGAAAACCAAGCTCATGGGCTTTGGGCATAGGCTTTATAAGACTTACGACCCGCGCGCAAAAATTCTTCGCGCTGCGGCAGAAAAAGTTCTCCAAGTCGTCAAGTTGAAAGACCCCCTACTCGATATCGCCCAAAGGCTGGAGGAAAAAGCGCGTTCGGACAGCTATTTTATAGACCGCAACCTTTACCCCAACGTTGACTTTTACAGCGGCATAATATTGAAGGCAATAGGCATGCCGACCGATATGTTTACGGTCATGTTTGCAATCGGCAGAATGCCCGGCTGGATAGCGCATTGGCGCGAAGTTGCTGAGAGGGAAAAGGGCAAGATTATACGCCCGCGCCAAATTTATGTGGGCAGCCCGCGCCGCGACTACGTCAAGATGCGGCATCGCGAAGGCGAAATAAGCTCCGACTACGAAAGCGATGACCATAAGTCTTACGGCGGCGGAGCATCGGAAAACGCTGCGGCAAAAGCCTAAAAATCTTTTTTTTTAAAAAAAACGCATTTTTTCATTTTTTTTAAAAAAAAGGTTGACAATCTTAAAAAAATCCCGAGACTCCATCTTGAAAATAAGAATTATCAATTTCTCCCGTCAGGGAGATGGGGTAAATAAATAAAGTAGAAAATAAACTGGCCGGCAACGTGGGGGTACGTTGCCGGCCTTCTATTTGCAAAGCACATTACTCAGAGATTCCTGCCTCTCCCCCGCATTTGAGATTTGCCATAGTTTAATAAGCTATCTCTTTGCTGATATATTCAAAGCTTCTTCCCTCTCCTCGTTAAGCGCCAGGCGCGCAACAATCATCGACCCCTTTTTAAGGGAAACAAAAAGGCGCCTCCGTATCCGAATGCGCTCTAAGTTTTTTTCCTAAAAGCTTGAGATTATTTTCTGCTTCTGAGAGCAGCCAAAGCGAGAGCCAAAACTCCGAAGAGGACTACATAAGCCGAAGGTTCAGGTATCGCTTCCGCATAAACAATTCTAAGCCCCGACCAAACTCCGGACGCATCAACATCGTTTCCGTCCAAAAGCAAGCTTACATTTATTCCGACGTTATCTCCCGCGGTGGTAGTAGCGCCTATTCCGCTTATCACCACCCCATCGGGAATAGAAATAATTCCTCCTTCAGGATAGGCTGTATCAGTCCATTCTGA
>CASFWX010000012.1 GCA_949298545.1 uncultured Verrucomicrobiota bacterium
CCGATTAAGCAAAGCTTCCGGGCGGAAAACATTTTTACGTTATATATGCACCATAGGATAAAAATCTCAGATTTTAGATTCCGCGCGCAAGAATAATTGGGTGCGATAATTTGCATAAGCGCTTGTTTAATCCAACTTGAAACGTTATTACATGCGCGCTTTAACAAGGTCAAAGTTTTTTGAGAATTCTTTTAATTAACGGTTAATAAATTCCAAAAAATACTTGCCAATTATAACAATAAAATAATTATTTTTTTCGCATTCCGCTCTGCGCCGCAAAGTAAAAATAAAATAAAAATGATGAAAAGCCTTGCAACATTTTTTATCCTGCCATTTTTCGCATTTCTTCTTTCCGGCTGCGAGGGAATGGGATTCAACCCCGAACGCGTCGATGAAATGCTGACGCCAAATGTCGACGCGCAAACTACAACGCGCACATGGGAAAAGTCTGCCGACGGTTCGCTTTGCCCTTCCGAACGCGAAACTGAAAATCCCCCTGCCTTCCGATGAACTATTTTCTGATAGACGGCTACAATCTCGGGTTTAGATGCTTTTACGCGATGCCTGATTTGTCGCGTTCAGACGGATTTCCGACCGGGGCTCTCCACGCGTTTTTTGCGAGCCTGTTAAAGCTGTCCTGCATGGACACTCCCCACAATACCGCGGTATTTTTCGACAAGGGGGGGTCTAAGCGGCATCTTGAAATATATCCCGAATACAAAGCCAACCGCAGCTCACCGCCCGACAATTTTCGCCGCCAGCTTCCGTCGATGAAATATCTCTGTGAAATTTTCGGCATGGAATCCGTGGAGCGCGAAGGGATAGAGGCCGATGATTTGATAGCCGGATCCGCCTTAAAGATAAAGCGCGATGGCGGCAATGCCACAATTGTAAGCGCCGATAAAGATTTCGCCCAACTAGTATCTCCCCACATACGGCAGCTCCTTCCGCCCAAGCCTCGGCAAAAAGAATGGACCGAACTCGACGCGATAGGTGTAAAGACAAAGTTTGGGGTCGACCCAAAACAAATACCCGATTTCCTCGCGCTTGTCGGGGACGCCTCTGACAACATTCCCGGCATAGAAGGCATAGGGCCAAAGACCGCCGCAAAATGGCTCAAGGACTTTGGGGACCTGCCTTCCATCATTCGCCGATACGATTGGCTAAAGCCCGAAAAATTCCGGGCGATAGTGCGCGACAGCCGCGATATGCTCGAGCGCAATCTCGAACTTGTGAGGCTCGAGCCATTTGATGATGTTCCCTTGCCCGCATCAAACACTCCGAACTTCGGGGAGCTGATAAATTTTCTCGAGGAGATGGAAATGAAAAAGTCTCTGTCGGCTCTTCGCAAATTCGCGCGCGAACAGTTTCAAACGGAAATCTGACATGTGCGCAAACCTGCTGCGCTCCGCGGAATATTGCGCTTAACGCATGGGAAAAACAATGCCAGCAGCTTGCAATTCATATATTTCCGCCCCCCATTGCCTGGCAGAATTTCAAACCTCCCGGTAAGCTGCGCCTGCCGGAAAAATAGAACTAACAGGAAATATTAAAAAGAATCCGCCGGGAACAAGCTTGATGGAATTTGTTTTTCCGAAGCCTCCGCCCCAGGCTTTTGCAAAGCGGGATTGATATGGCGCGGAACTTTTCCCAAGCGCGACTGCTCGTCGACTTCCGCATCCTTTAAAATGCGTTCGCAAATTTTGCGCACATGCATTTTAAGCCATACTGCCGTCGGGCTGTCGGAGGTATAGACATTCGGGCCGTATGAATCTATTCTGCCGTCAGATAAAAGCATGTCGTTCTGCGAAAATTCCTCCTCGTTTCCGGGAGTATATACGGCAAAAGTTTTTCCGCCGCCGCGCCTAACGACCGAAAATACCGGCACATCGCTCGGGCCGTCGGCGATATATATCATATTTCTTATTGGTATTCTTCTGTCGCTCTCTGCAAGCTGGGCGTTTACGTCTATGGCGGGATTCCTGTTGACCCCTTTGTTTATTTCAAAGATAAAGCGAGTCTTTATTGTGTTGTCGACCATCATGCCGATCTGGCTTATCTGCGGAGAAAGCGAGTCAAATTCAAACTCATTCTGGCGCGAAAAATATGGAGGGACGGGATCCTCTACAAACTCGCAGCCGAATATTCCGTCGACATGCCTGGCTATCTTGCTTCCCCGAATCATCTCGGCAAGCCCAGTGCTTATTATGTAGTGTTCGACCTTCAAATCCAAACGCTTAAAGCGCTTGTCGGATTTCACAACTTTTTTAAGTTCCCCTAAAAACGCCGGCATTCCGTCGCAAAACTCGAGTTTAGCGCCGATAGCCCGAAGGCGGGAATTTCCAAGCCCGCGCATCTTTCCGCTTTTGACAAAACTCAAGAGGTGGTTGAGATAAACCGTTTCTGGAGACACTCTCACTCCGCGCTTGGCGTATATTTCGGGAAGCATATTGACCTCTTCCCAAAAGAGTTTTTCGTCCACGCCGAACTCCTGGAAAAGAGGCGTTTGCATATACCCTTTTATGAGAGTCTTGTCAAAATCCCATATGCAGGCTATTATATGCTGTTTCAGTATGTCCATGCGGAAACTTCAAATGAACATGCAGGCCCAATAAATATCACATCTAATATTTCTTGTCGATTTTTTGCCCGAGAGAAGTCGACACAGAAAGTATTCCCCCATCAGACTCAACCGAGAGATTTTCATAATTCTCGCCCGAAACGGAGTCGAGAGGCGGGAGAAATTTCCTGTCCACCAAAGTTTTATAAGGAACAGTCTTCGTGCCGTTCTCGCTGTTGAAAAGTTGCCCGGCGGAAACTATCATCGACAAATTCTTTTCGATGGCGTCCATTCTGACTTTTTCTCGAATTTTCACCGTCGCCGGGATAAACACCGCCGCGAGCAATCCAAGTATTACTATAACCAAAAATATTTCGACAAACGAAAACGCCTTTTTCATAGTTTTTGCCTTTGTGTTTCTTGGCATAGAGAATCGTCCAAAGCGTCGGAGGAATCAAGCTTATTTCCAAAGCTTTAAGCAAAGTTTTAGGAAAATTTAGTTGAAACCGCGCGCCAATAATTAAAATCCAAGCGCAACGATGAAAGAAAAAAGCCTAATAATCCTCAAGCCCGACTGCATGGAGAAAAAACTCATGCCCGAGGTTCTCAAACGCTTCTTCAACGCCGGACTCGACATCTGCGCGTGCAAAATGGCGAAACTCGGCGCCGATATTCTCGCCGAACACTACGCGCACATCGCCGACAAACCCTATTATCCTCCGCTCGCCGCTTTCATGGGCCGGAGGCCGGTAATAATTCTCGTGCTTGAAGGCGAGGGCGCAGTGGCAAAAGTCCGCAAACTCATAGGCCCGACAAATTCGGAAGCGGCGGCGGCGGGAACGATTCGCGGAGATTTTGGAGACAACACCCGCGAGAATATCGTACACGCTTCCGATTCTCCTGAAAATGCGGAAATTGAAATAAACCGCTTCTTTGCACCGAACGAAGTTTTTTCAATTTCCTAATTGCCACGGTTTAACTCAAAAATTTTTTCGGAAAAGGTTGCGGATTTTTCCTTTCCGCAATCTTTTTGCGTACCGATAGCCGCAACATGGATATCGGATTTATTCGACGCATTTTCTGCGCAAAGATTTCTTTCAAGCAAATCCATGAAATTTTTAGCGCGCAACACGTATTTTGCCTAAAAAATCACTTTAATGAATATGCCTGCGCGATTGATATCAGCTCCGAATCCGACAGCGCCCGGTTATAAACGGCGAGCCCGCCAATCCTTCCCTTGAAAAAATTCCCCATTCCTTTTTTCAACAGCACTGCCCCGACTGTAAAATCCGAGCCGTTATCGCCAATGCCGTCCGGGAAATAATACGGATTTTTTGATTGCACAAGACCGTCTGGATATCCCGGCAACCCCTTCGTATTATTTATCAGTTCTGCTTTCCTCGCAACAAATTTTCCGTCGAGATAGGAACGTATATATTTGCCGTCATATGTGAACGCCGCGCAAGCCCACTTACCTATCGGAACTTTTTGGGCGCTTGCAGAATAGTCGATTGAATATGGGAAAGGCGGAGTGGCTTTTCCAGTCTTAGATATATGCCCGCACACCTGGGCGCCGCCGTTATAATACGGCAGCGACACAAAAAGCCCGTATTGGCGTTTTCCCCCCTCCAGATATTCGTTCCACATTCCGCCGATGAATCCCGTTCCACCGAGCCATTTTATCCAAGCAATTACCGTCACTTTATTCGTCATTACATTCAGTTCTCCGGTTTCGGAATAGGGAATGTAAAGATAGCTCTTTCCGTCAAAATCTGCGCTCTTGCCAGAGATTGGACCGCCATTGGAGATTTTTATATTTCCGCATGGAATCAAAGTAAAGCTGCCGCATTTGGATTTGAAGGAATCCGAAAAATCCCAAAATGCCACAAGCCCGCCGGGCTTTTCTACTGCGCATTTTTCGACATCGCACGATACGCATGCAAATATGGAAAACCAAAAGAAAAATGGCATAAGCAAAAATGATTTTATTTTTTTTATAAAAAAGACGGCGGTTGCGCATATCATAATACATTCCTCCCGCTTCAAATCTATGAAACATATTGAAAAACACAAGAGGGAAGATGATAAAAAAGAAAGCCAACAACCCTGCAAGTCGTCAGCCTTCAAATGGTGGTAGGGACTGGATTCGAACCAGTGAACATCGGAGATGAACGGATTTACAGTCCGCGCCCTTTAGCCACTTGGATACCCTACCAATATAAAATATGAGTATTTGAGATTATGGACAGCTTTTGGTTCATCAAGCTTTTTTTTCAGCTGCGCGATTTTTATGCGATTTGCATTTAAGATCTTGGCGTTTGGATAAAAGAGAATCTTTTGCAAGCCTGCTTTGCGCGCGGGAATAAAAATTCAAGTTCGTTTAAAGTTTCAGATATTATGGATTAAAGCGTCGAATATGCCTGCCAACAAACTGCCCGAAGCTTTCGGCTCACGGTATATTCCGTTTCAGGACGATTGTTGACATTGCGGGCAAAGTTAAAAGTGCCCCGAACTTTCTTCCGTTCCAATTTTGCGGATTGGCGACAACTTTCCCCTTGTTTCCGTCACCCTTTCCGCCGTATGCCGAAGAATCCGTATTTAATATCTCTGTCCATTCTCCCCCGTAAGGCAAACCGACAGCATAGCTGTCGCGTTTTACCGGCGTAAAATTGCTTATAATGGCGTAAACTGTCCTACCGTTCTCATCGAACCTGAGGAATGAAAAGACGCTGTTGTTTCCGTCGTCGGCGTTAATCCATTCGAAGCCAATTGGATTAAAGTCGTTTGCAGCAAGCGATTCGTCTGAAAGATAAATGCCAGCCACGTCCGAAACCAGCTTTTGAACGCCCTTGTGCTCGAGATACTGGAGCAAAGACCATTCCAATGATTCGTCATACCGCCACTCATGCCCCTGGGCAATCTCTCCGCCCATAAAGAGTGTTTTCTTGCCTGGCCACATCCACATATATGCGTAGAGCGCACGAAGATTTGCAATCTTATCCCCCCAATATGCCCCGCCCATTTTGCCGACCATCGGGCTTTTCCCGTGCACCACCTCATCGTGCGAATAGACGAGCATGAAGCGTTCGCTAAACTGGTACATCGACGGAAAAGTCATTTTATTGTGGTGGTATTTGCGGTTTATCGGGTCTTCGCGCATATAATCTAAGGTGTCGTGCATCCACCCGAGATTCCACTTAAAATCGAAACCGAGGCCGCCATCTTTTACCGGTGAAGTCACGCCTGCGAAAGTCGTGCTTTCTTCGGCTATCATTATGGCTCCTTCATACTCGGAATGGACTGTTTCATTCACCTGCCTGAGAAAATCCACAGCCTCGAGATTTTCGCTGCCGCCGAAGCGGTTTGGGATCCAGTCTTTGCGGGAGAAGTTGAGATAAAGCATGGAGGCGACCGCATCGACCCTCAATCCGTCTATATGGTATCTGTCGAACCATGCCAAAGCGCTTCCGAGCAGGAAATTCGACACTTCTTTGCGCCCGTAGTTAAAGCATAGTGTTCCCCAATCTGGATTGCTTCCGAGCCTCGGATCCTGGTGCTCGTACAGGCATGATCCGTCGAATCCAGCCAATGCGAACGAATCGCGCGGGAAATGCGCTGGGACCCAATCCATAATGACGCCAATGCCGTTTTGATGGAGTATATCCACCATTTTCATAAACTCTTTTGGCGTTCCGTAGCGATGGGTTGGCGCAAAAAAGCCCGTCACCTGATAGCCCCACGAACCCTCAAACGGATACTCTGAAAGCGGCATGAATTCCACGTGGGTAAAATTCATTTTTCTGCAGTAGTCCGCCAGCTGCGGTGCGATTTCGAGATAGCTCAACGGCCTGAATCCGTCTTCTGGAACGCGCTTCCAGGATCCGAGGTGCACCTCGTAAACGGATATCGGCTTTTTTGCCCAATTAGTTTTCTTTCTTTTTTCAATCCACTCAGAGTCTCCCCAAACGTACCCCGACAGGTCGCAGACTATTGAGCTGTTGTAAGGCGGAGGTTCGAAGCGCGCCGCATACGGGTCGGACTTAAGGAACGGAGTGTCGTTATTCGCCGCGAGAATTTCGAATTTATACTTTGCGCCGTCGCTGAGTCCTGGAATGAAAATCTCCCAAATTCCCGATTTTCCGATCGGGCGCATCGGGTGATAGCGCCCGTCCCAACCGTTGAAATCCCCGACCACGCTGACCCGCCTCGCGGTGGGAGCCCACACTGCGAAGGAAACTCCGCCAACTCCCCCGATATTTCTAATCTGCGCGCCAAGCTTTTCGTATATCTTGCGCTCGTCGCCCTTTCCGATTAGATAAACGTCTTGGTCGGAAAGGGTGGGAAGAAATGAATAAGGATCGTAAAATTGCCGTATTTCACCGTTGTACCTGCGGGTTCTGAAACGGTATGGAAACAATTTCCGCTTTTTGGGAATAAAGATTTCGAAAAATCCCGACTCGTCGAGGCGCTTCATGGGGAAGCGCGCATTTTGTTCGTCCCTCAAGTCCACAAGCTGGCAGGTTTTTGCGTCGTGCAAATACGCCCGGACTACAATTCCGCCCCTGCACTTGTGCATGCCGAGAAAATCGTGCGGCACTGCGCAACGCGCGGAAGTCAGAGAGCAAAGTTCGCCTTTATTTATGATCATAGGGCAAGAGAAAAAATTGTCATATTTCCGGCCTGTCAAATACGCCGCCGCCGCCTCTCAAAGCGAGAGGGGGCGATATTATCTCCGAAAGGACAACCGCCCTGCGCAAGTCGCCGATTCCAAGCCTTAAAAAATCCCCCGAAATCCGTTCGGACCCGGGGCGGGAATCCGCCGGCGACTCCCCGGCATGGAAATCATCTTCCGGAGTTTCCGATTCGCAAAGCGGCTCATTTTCCACAAGGTTCCGAAAGTCTCCGGAGGAAGATTCCACTCGCCCGGCAAGAGGATTCGCCGCGACGAATCCGCCTTCTTCGCCTTTGTGCTTGTCGTATATAAAAATCTCGGGAGTGTCTTTTCCGTCGTATATGAGGATATCCGGAAATTTCTCGCCGGGCGCCTCCGAAAAGTTTCCGGATGGGCGCCCTGTTTCTTCCTGCGCTACGCTTGCTCCGCCTGGGGGCTGGGAAGACAATCTTTTAGATTTTAGACCCTCGACGAATCTGCGGGCGGATTCAATATTATCATCGCCGGAAACATCGGATCCGAAATCGCCCGAGTATTTGCCTCCTTCTTCTGGTCCTTTTGCAGAATCAGAACTTCCGGCGTTTTTAAAGAAGAAGACGGCGCCCAAACCCAATAGGAATATTACGATGTCCAATAAGTCCATCTGACAGCAAGCGCCTATTTATTCTTTTGGCTTTTCTCCGGATATATTTTCGCGCATGGCGGTGTCTGCCTGGATATTTTTCATTCTAAAATAATCCATAAACCCCATCTTTCCGCTTCTGAGCGCCTCTGACAAAGCCAGCGGGACCTGTGCTTCCGCCTCGACAACTTTCGCTTTCATATCCTCGACTTTCGCGCGCATTTCCTGCTCGAGCGCCACCGCCGCGGCGCGCCTGATTTCTGCCTGCGCCTGAGCCATATTCTTGTTGGCAATGGCCTGGGCCTCTTGGAGCTTTGCGCCCACATTCTCACCAACATCCACGTCGGCTATATCTATGGAGAGTATTTCGTAAGCCGTGCCGGAATCCAATCCGCGCTCGAGGACGACTTTTGAAATTCTGTCGGGATGCTCCAGCACGAATTTATAAGTGTCCGCCGATCCTATCGTGGTGACAATGCCTTCGCCGACGCGCGCTATTATAGTTTCCTCCTGCGCGCCTCCCACAAACCTCTTTAAGTTTGTGCGAACCGTAACGCGAGCCCGGACTTTCACCTGAATGCCGTCTTTTGCCACCCCGTCGATTGACTTGCGCCCAGAGTTCGGGTTTGGGCAATCTATGACTTTAGGATTGATCGACGTTCTCACCGCCTCACCCACGG
Organism: uncultured Verrucomicrobiota bacterium; assembly: GCA_949298545.1. Classification (GTDB taxonomy): domain Bacteria; phylum Verrucomicrobiota; class Verrucomicrobiia; order Opitutales; family Intestinicryptomonadaceae; genus Merdousia. The sequence continues at coordinate 8,535 of CASFWX010000012.1, forward strand.
TCTTTCCCGTTCCTTTGGTTGCAAGGTCTATGGCGCACGCCTGCTTCCACGAGAGATCCATCTCGGCCTTTTCCGCCGCTATGAGCGCCTGGATAGTGGGGATCAAGTGCCCCTCTGCCAAATAGTGCTCCTCGAGCTGGTTTATCGTCAAATCGAGCCCCGCCTTGACCGCCATTATTCTCGAGTCGACTATCATTCCGTACGGCACTCCCCTCAAACGCATTGCTATTAGGGTAAACATGCTCACCGGAGCGCCGGCCAAAAGCGCCTTGAGCCATGTGTTGACAAACGCCAGCACAACAAAAAACGCCACTAGCGCAATTATCACCAGAATTACCGACACTATCATCATTATGTCCATATGCATTTCCTATTTTGTTTTTTTGTCACTTTAAAGGCCTGACCTTCAATTCAAACGAATCAGATCCCACAACGGAAACTTTTTCATTTTTTTCGACGTGCCCGACGACGCATTTAGCGTCGAACGGCTTTCCGCCTATCAAGACTTTTCCAGACGGAACGAGGGCTGTGAGCGCGCTTCCTTCCATGCCTATAAGCTCCTTAAAATTCTCCGACGGGGCGTGGCCGTCTTGCGAGGTGGTCAGATATAATTTTTTTCCCAATGAGGTTTTTGGAATGACATACAGCCATACCCAAAACGCCGCCGCGCACATAAACGCGCAAAACGCCCCCGTCCCCAGCGCCGCCGCAACTCCGAATTGCGCGTGCGATTCATAAATCGCCCAAGCGAAAAACCCCAATCCTGCGGCGGCCCACACACCCCCGACAAGCACTGTTTCAAGAAAGACGAGTGCGCTTCCGAGAATTACGAGCACTGCTATGAATATCATGATTTTTTTTCTAATCTTTTTACCGTCAAAATAAAATCTTTTTTTTCGACTGCCACAACCGGCTCGCCTCTGCCGATTTCCCCGAACTGCGATTGAACCTCGACAATCTCGCCGCTGAAATCGGCCAATCCAGAAGGTTTTAAATCGCTCAGGCATACGCCTTGGGCACCCATGCGGACGCCTCCAGATTTACGCTCCGGGGCATTTCCCGCAAAAAGGGCGCCGCCCTCGCCCCGCGCGAGCACCATCTTTCTCCACAGCGGAGACTTGTTAAACATCTTTCCAAATGCGGCAACGAGCCCAATAGCTATGGCCACGCCCGCAGAAACCTTCATAAATCCGTTTGCCAACGCCAAAATCCAGGCTTCGGCTCCCCTGTCCGGCCAAACGTCTCCGAGCGCCCACGCGAGCGAACCGAGCACAAAAACCGCCCCTATCCCCGCAAACACAAAGCTGCCAGGAAAAAGAAATATCTCGACTGCCACCAGCGCGACTCCCGCAATAAAGACAATAATCTCCTCGTATCCGGAAATCCCCGTGAGATTGACTCCTATCAGAGCCGCCAGGATCAAGCATAGCGCGCAGGCGCTCAGAATTCCGAGGCCCCCGCTTTTCAAATCCATAACAACAAGAAAAAAGCCCAGGCCTATTATAAGCGGAGAAAAAGGCGCTATCAGCAAAGCCGCCTCGTCCGCCCATGTTTTCGCGATTTTTTCTATCTTTACATTTTTCGATCCGAGAGCGAGCTGCGCCGCGCCTTGAATGTCATCTGCAATTCCGTCGGAAAAGAGCGGGGCGGAATCTATCAATTCGGAAGCTTCCTTGGCGGTCAGCGTGAGAAGCTCCCCCTTGGGCTTTAAGATTTTTCCTCCGATGGAGAGCTCGTAATTGGGATCATTCATCGCCCTCTGAACCATTGCCCTGCGCTCCCTCCCCTCCGACATGCTGCGCACTTTCGCGGATACAAACGATGTTATTTTGCGCTTCATGGATTCGTCCACGTCTCCTCCGCCTGCGTTTACGGCTTCGGCGGCACCCACAACGCCGCGGGGGGAAAATATTATTTTTTTGCATGCCACCGCTATAAAAGATCCCGCGCTTATTGCGTCCGTATTTATAAAGCACACCGTCTCGCCCTTGAAATGCGAAAGCATTTCCATAATTTCGAGAGTTGATGCGAGGTCTCCTCCGGGAGTGTTCATGTCTATTATGACAGCGTCCGCCCCGGATCTTTCCGCCGTGCGCAAAGCGCGCCTCAATATCGCCGTTTGAGGCGAGGATATCTGCCCGTCAATCTTAACGGCGACTGCCGTCTTTTCAGGATCCCCAGAAGCCGCACCTTCCGATTCAGCCGCGATGCAACAGACGGACAATTCAGAAAACAACAAACAAAAAAACGCGCGCGCAAGAATCAAGAAGCCGTGTTTCATACTTTGCCTTATAGCATAATGCTATCCCTTTTCAAAGCCTTAAAAGGCTGTTTCAAGATATTTCTCTACGCGGGACGAATTGGAAATTTTCTCGAAGGAACTTTCCGCGAACCCCCTCGCTATCAAGGCGAACGCCTCGCTTTCGGACAATCCGCGAGAATTCATATAAAACAACTGATCCTTGTCAGGTTTCGATATCGCGCAGCCGTGGGAACACTCCACGTCGTTTGCAATTATCTCGAGTTCCGGAGCCGCCTGCGCGCGCGCCGACGGAGAAAACAGGAGAGAACGGCAGCTTTGATACGATTTCGTCTTGCGCGCCGAAGTTTCCACTCGTATCAATCCCGAAAAAGCCAATGAAGCCGAATCGTAAACGGCCGACCTCACAGCAAGGGAGCTTCCGGAATCCGGCGCGGAATGCTTTTGAACAGTGCGGAAATCGTGCGTTATGGATCCGCAAATCCCGAAGAATGCGCGCGAATCCACAGACGCGCGGCGGCCAAAAACGTCAAAATTTTTCTCGTGTCTGGAATGTGACGGGGAAGCCTGCGCGAGGGCGTCTATTATTTCAACATCGTCAGACACCTTAAAATCCTCTCGCTCGTATGCGCGCGACACTTCTCCGGAAAACTTGAAATTTGCGCTTTCAATGCGTGATTTTGGACCCGCGAGCCACAGCGTCCTAAAAGCTGAAAATGAACGGTCAAAAACAGCGCAATCTCTCCAGAGTTTCAAGCTCGCGCCCTCTCCGACGTCGAAAATTAAAGACGAGGCGGAAACTGGAAGGCTCGATGCGAGCTTTAAGGAAAGTTCCACCTCCGCGCCGGCGGGAATTTTTATGTACGCTCCAGCTTCGGATTTTGCAGATGCGAGAAGGTCGAACTTGCCCGTTCCCACATCAAAAAATCTCTCTACGTTTTCTGGGTATGCGCGCGCCGCCTCTGCCATAGGCAGAACCTCCACCCCGCCCGGAACGTCCGCCTGAAGAATCTGGCCGTCGAATATTTTTATATCGCAAGCCCCGTTCGCGATCTCCGCGGCGGCTTTTCCGCAAACAGAGCTTTCGACATTTTCAAATTTTCCCGAAAAGAATGGAAACAAGGCCTCCACTCCCCAGGCCCCGACATCTCCGAAACGCCAGCGCCCGTCCTTTTTTGACGGAAAGGGTATAGATGCGAACGCCGACTTCGCCCTGTCCGAAATGTCTCCTAAAAGGCTTTCGCTCATCCGACAGCCCCCTCCATTTGAAGCTCAATGAGCCTGCGCAGCTCCACCGAATACTCCAGTGGAAACTCCTTCACGAGATCGTTTATAAACCCGTTTACCGACAGGCTGACTGCCGAAGGCTCGTCTATGCCGCGCGAGCGCATGTAAAAAATCTGCTCCTCGTCAAGCTTGGATACGCTCGCCTCGTGCTGCACGCTGTTGTTCTCCCCGGAGCACGATATGGCAGGATACGTGTCGTTGCGCGAAGCCTCGTTTATAAGAAGGGCGTCGCAAACGGTATTGTTGCGGCAATCCCGGACCGTGTCGGGCATGTACACAAGCCCGCGGTACGATGTGCGCCCGTCGGAAACGCTCACGGATTTCGACACTATGTTCGATGTCGTTTCGTCCGCCAAATGAATCATTTTCGCCCCGGTGTCCTGATGCTGCCGCTTGTTAGCCAAAGCTATTGAAATAACCTCCCCGCGCGCGCGCCTACCCTTGAGCAGGACTCCCGGATATTTCATTGTTATGCCGCTGCCTATGTTGCAGTCTATCCATCTGATTTGCGCGTCCTCCTCGGCGATGCCGCGCTTTGTGACGAGATTAAACACGTTGTCCGACCAGTTCTGGACTGTCACATACTGGATCTTCGCCCCCTTCAAGGCGACAAGCTCCACCACAGCCGAATGGAGCGTCTCCGTCTCGAAGCGCGGCGCCGTGCAACCTTCCATGTATAAAACTTCCGATCCCTCGTCGGCTATTATCAGAGTGCGCTCAAACTGGCCGAAATTCTGCGCGTTTATCCTAAAATAAGCCTGCAGCGGCTGTTTTACCTTCACTCCCTTCGGAATGTAAATAAAGCTTCCGCCTGAAAATACGGCAGAATTGAGCGCGGAGTATTTGTTGTCGGCTATGGGAACCACTTTCCCGAAAAAGCGCCTGAAAATTTCCGGATATTTTTTGAGGCCTTCGGTAGAGTCTACAAAAATCACGCCGTCTTTGGCAAGGTGCTCTTTCATGTTGGAGTAGGCAGACTCGGAATCGTACTGCGCCTCCACTCCGGCGAGAAACGCCCGCTCCTGCTGGGGGACACCCAAGCGCTCGAACGTCTTTTTCACGTCGTCGGGAACTTCGTCCCACGAGCGCGTCTTTATGTCAGACTTCGCCAAATAATAGCGTATCTTCGAAAAATCGAGCTCGTCGAGCTTTTTTGAAGCCCAATGCGTGGGATTCTTTAAGCTCTCGAAAATTTTTAGAGCCTTCAGGCGGAAATCGAGAATCCACGGATCCTCTCCTTTCACGCCAGATATGTACCTGACTACGCCCTCGTTCAAACCGACTCCGGCATCGTATGCGTAGTCCTCGGCAAATTTGAAATCCCCGGCGCTTCTGTCGAGGTTCACTGCCGCGGATATGTCGGATCCCCCGTCCATCACCTGCCTCCCGGAACGGAAATCCAATCGTATCCGCGCTCCTCGAGCTCGCGCGCAAGCCCGGCTCCACCGCTCTTAACTATCTTTCCCCCGCTCATGACGTGGACCATATCGGGCTTTACATAGTGGAGCAGCCTCTCGTAATGGGTGATTAGGAGAATCCCCAAGCCGCTCCCGCGCGCGGAATTTATACCCTCAGACACTATGCGCAAAGCGTCGATATCCAAGCCGCTGTCGGTCTCGTCGAGCACGGCGAACTTCGGTTCCAACATGAGCATTTGAAGTATGTCGCAACGCTTCTTTTCACCTCCGCTAAATCCCTCGTTCACGCTCCTTGAAGTGAAGCGGCGGTCTATTTTGAGCGCGTCCATCTTTTCGTATAATTTTTTGTAATACTCTGGAACGTTCAGAACTTCGCCCTCCGGCAAACGGGCCGACAAACACGCGCGTATGAAATTTGCTATGCTCACTCCGGGAATGTCCACGGGGTATTGAAATGCCAAAAACAGCCCCTTGCGTGAGATTTCCTCGGGCTTGAGCCCGTTTATACGCTCCCCGCAAAGAAAGATGCTCCCGGATTCAATCGCGTATTCAGGATGGCCCGCTATCGCCTTTGAAAGGCTGCTCTTCCCGGTTCCGTTGGGTCCCATTATGGCGTGCACTTCGCCCGCGGGAACCTTCAAGCTCAATCCGTTGACGACGGTCTTTCCGCCGGCTCTCACCACCAAATTCTCTATTTCAAGGCCGTTCATTTTCAATTTTTCTTTCCCTTTGGCAGAAACGGTTTCACAAACGTCTCGCGAAAATCGTATCCGTTTTGAAAATCCTCAATCTTGTCGTCCTCGGTTTTTCTGAGAGCCCTGGCGTCTATCAGGTTGAACACGATATTGCCGATATCTCCGCAAGAGCGCACCCCCCATTCCTCAAACAGGGGCATCGCCATCGGGCCGAAACTCTCCAGGGCGAAATCCCTTATGCCCTCTAAAAACTCGGACGCCGTCACATTTCTGTCTTTTCTGGTCAAATCGCGCGTGCAGAGCCGCTTTATCGTGAAGTCGAGAGCCATGCGCACGAAGACGTACGCCCCCGCCGAATAGCGCGGATCGTCCTTCAGTATCGCCTCAAGAGTGTCCTGGAAACTTCTGCTTGCCATTGTCTTTTTATCGTCAATCCCGGCTTTTATTTAGCTAATGAAACAATCCTCCGGATTTTGCGTCTATTTCCGCCTTGTACTCCTGAAGGCTCTTTACGCTCAATTCCCTGCTCCTCAACGCCTGTATGCCTTTTATGGCGGCATACGCCCCCATTATCGTCGTTATCATGCAAACCCGCCCCAGCAACGCCTCCTCGCGTATGCGGTTCTCGTCAAGGCGCGGGTTCATTCCGGACGGAGTATTTACTATAATCTGCATCTGTCCGTTCTTTATCATGTCCACGACGTTCGGACGCGCGCCTTCGTTGAGCTTGTAGGTCTTGGTGACGGGTATCCCCTTTGATGCAAAAAACGCCGCCGTCCCTGCCGTCGAAAATATTTTAAAGCCGAGCTCGCTGAAGCTCTTGGCTATTTCCGCACCGGCTTCCTTGTCATGGTCCTTCACCGAGATAAACACGTTCCCGGAAGTCGGCAAGCCCGGCTGCGCCGCCATCTGGCTCTTGGCAAACGCCATTCCAAGGTCGTCGGCAAGCCCCATGACCTCCCCGGTTGAGCGCATCTCGGGAGCGAGCATAATCTGCGCTCCGAGAAAGCGGACAAACGGGAAGACGCTCTCTTTGACGGCTATGTAGTCGGGCGTCCTTTCTTTTGTAAAGCCTAAATCCTTCAGCTTCTCCCCCGCCATTACGCGCGCGGCAAGCTTTGCCAAAGGCACCCCTATCACCTTCGATATGAACGGTATCGTCCGCGACGCGCGCGGATTGACCTCTATCAGAAACAATTCGCCCTTTTTTACGGCGTATTGCACGTTCATCAGGCCTATGACTTTCAATTCCTTTGCCAATGCGTAAGTCGCCCGCCGAACCTCGTCTAGTATGCCTTTGGACAGCGTGTGCGGGGGAATGACCATCGCGGCGTCTCCGGAATGGACTCCGGCATATTCGATATGTTCGAGCATTCCCCCTATGACGGTAGTCTCACCGTCGCTTATCGCGTCGACATCGAGCTCGATGGCGTCTTCGAGAAACTTGTCGAGAAGAACCGGTTTCCCCGGAGCGGCGTCGAAAGCCTCTCTTATGACGCGCTTCATGTCCGACATTTCGTAAACTATGAACATGCCGCGCCCTCCCAAGACAAAGCTCGGGCGCAACAGTATTGGAAAGCCTATTTTGCCGGCGAGCTCGTACGCCTGCTCGGGCGTGGTGGCGGTAGCGTTGACGGGCTGTTTGAGCCCGAGCTTGTCGAGTATGCGCTTAAATATTTCCCTGTCCTCCGCGGCGTCTATGGACTCGGGCGAAGTTCCTATTATGTTAACCCCGTTGGCTTTCAGCTCCGAAGCGAGATTTAAGGGAGTCTGCCCGCCGAACTGGACTATCGCCCCGTCGCATTTCTCCTGACGGTAAACCTCGAGCACGTCCTCGAGGGTCAGCGGCTCAAAGAAGAGCCTGTCGGAAGTGTCGTAGTCGGTGGAGACGGTCTCGGGATTGGAATTTATCATTAGAGTCTCGTATCCCGCCTCCCTTAGGGCAAAAGAGGCGTGTACGCAGCAGTAATCGAATTCTATGCCCTGTCCAATGCGGTTGGGGCCTCCGCCTATTATCATTATCTTTTTCCTGCCCGACGGGCGGCTCTCGCTCTCGGTTCCGAAAGTCGAATAGTAGTAGGGTGTAAACGCCTCAAATTCCGCCGCGCATGTGTCGACGAGGCGATAAACAGTATTTATTCCGTACCTGGCGCGCAGCTCCTTTATATTCCTTATCTTCGTGCAACAGATATCGGCTATCTGCAAATCGGTAAAGCCCGCCTCCTTTGCGCGGCGGAGAAGATCCTCGCCGAGCCCCATAAGTCCGCTTTGCGCGAGAGCGTCTTCTATCTCGACGATGCCGCGTATCTGGGCGAGAAACCACCTGTCGATTTTTGTGAGCTCATGGATATCATCGTCGGACATTCCGGCTTTCACAGCGTACCGAATGTAGAATATGCGCTCGGCGGTAGGGCGCACGAGCCCCTTCCTTATCTCCCGCAGTTCGGGAATGTCATTGCCGCCGAACTTGCCTCCGCCTCCGAGGCCGCGCGCGCCGATTTCAAGCGACCTCAAAGCCTTTTGAAGCGACTCTTTAAACGTCCTTCCTATCGCCATGGCCTCTCCGACGCTTTTCATGGACGACGTCAATGTGTTGTCGCTCCCGGCGAATTTCTCAAAAGTAAAGCGGGGGACTTTCGTGACGATGTAGTCTATGGTCGGCTCAAAACTCGCCGGCGTTTCGCGGGTGATGTCGTTGCGCAGCTCGTCCAGCGAATATCCCACAGCGAGCTTGGCTGCAATTTTTGCTATCGGGAAACCCGTAGCTTTTGAAGCCAGCGCAGAGCTCCTCGACACGCGCGGATTCATCTCTATGACGATCATGCGCCCGTTTTCAGGATTGACCGCAAACTGAATGTTTGATCCCCCCGTCTCGACACCGATTTCCCTTATCACTGCAAAGCTTGCGTCCCGCATGAGCTGGTATTCCTTGTCGGTGAGGGTGAGGGCGGGAGCGACTGTAATCGAGTCCCCCGTATGGACGCCCATCGGATCGAAATTCTCTATGGAGCATATGACTACGCATTGGTCTTTGCAGTCGCGCATGACCTCCATCTCAAATTCCTTCCAGCCCAAGAGGCATTCTTCGACCAGAACTTCGTCGACAGGCGAGGCGCTCAATCCGAAAGCGACCATCTTTTCGTACTCCTCCCTGTTGTAGGCGATTCCGCCACCAGTCCCCCCGAGGGTGAAGCTGGGGCGTATTATCACGGGGAATTTTCCCCACGCGTCTATCCATTCCATCGCCTCGTCGAGCTTATGCACCACTGCGCTCTGGGGTATGTCGAGGCCTATCTTGAGCATTGCCTCGCGGAATTTTTGGCGGTCCTCGCCCTTCTCAATCGCCTCCTGCTTTGCGCCTATCAGGCTCACCCCGTATCTCTCGAGAACCCCGGAGCGGGCTAATTCGAGGGATAGATTGAGGCCGGTCTGCCCGCCGAGCGTCGGCAGAATCGCGTCTGGACGCTCGCGGGATATTATTTTTTCCAAAACATCGCGCGTAAGCGGCTCTATGTACGTCACGTCCGCAAAATCGGGATCGGTCATAATCGTGGCGGGATTTGAATTGACCAAAATTACGCGGTACCCCTCCTCCTTCAATGCTTTACACGCCTGCGTGCCGGAATAGTCGAACTCGCAGGCTTGCCCGATTACTATCGGCCCTGACCCTATTATCAAAATACTTTTAATATCGGTGCGCTTTGGCATATCTTCTCCATAAATACCTGCTGGTACTTTAAGGCTATAAAAATCCGAAAAATCCTAACTTTCAAAGGCTGAGCCGCAAGCTTTTTTTGGATTTTACGGCGGATGCGCGCCCAAACGAGAAAGTCAAATATCAAAGGATTCCGACGGATTGGGAATTATAACCTCCGTCTTCGGAGAGAGGTCTATCAGTTCGTCCATAAACCAGTCGCGCGCCGCCTGCTCGCCGTGCGTCAATATTACGCAGCGCGGATCCAGCTCTAAAATGAAGCGCAGCATTTCGTCCCTGTCGGCATGCGCGGACAAGTCGAACTTGTCTATCCTGCAATTTACGCTGCCAGTATAAAATAAATCCCTGAACGCGAATTGAGCTCCGCCGGGAGTATGGTACAATTTGTACGCCGGAGTATCGGTGTCGGCATATCCGACAAAAAACACGGCGTTTTGCCGCTGTTCTATCATGGCGGCGGCGGCTTGATAGCTCGGCGTGTGCTCAAGCATCATTCCGCTTCCGAGAACGTATATCCCCTTTGTGTCGAAATCCCTGCCGGGAACTATCTCGGTTCTCAGGGGAAGCACCCCTTCCATATGCTGCTTCCCGAAGGAAAACAGCGACGAGCGCCTCGAACCCTTTATAAAATGCTCGGCAATATCGAGCCCCAAGCCCCCGGCGAATACGGGGGTGTCGGCAGCTATCTTTCCGGTGTCCTTCGCGCGCCTGATTAGAAACAAAATCTCCTGCATGCGCCCCAGCGCAAACGCCGGTATGAGGACACTCCCCCCGTCCCGAAGCGCGCGGGATATCGACAATATCAATCTCTCCGCCTCGCTTTCATAGCTTGTGCCTTCGGGGCGCTCATGCGAACCGCGCGTAGTTTCAACGACAAGCACGTCCACTTTCCCCTGCGGAGGCTTTGCACCCTTGAGCACGCCCGTATCGTGAAACGACATGTCTCCCGTAAAGAGAATGCGGCGGCGGCGGTATTCAAACATGACCGACGCCGCCCCCGGAATATGCCCTGCCGGCCAGAATGAAACCTCCACAGATTCCCCGCACGACTCAAAACGCCTTTCGCAGCAATAGGGCATGCTTATCACGCGCGGCTTCAGCGCGTCTATCGCGGAAAAGTCAAACAGCGGATACTCTTTTATGTCGAACTCCTCGCGCTGCTTTGCCATTACGTTCCGCGAGTTTTTA
>CASFWX010000013.1 GCA_949298545.1 uncultured Verrucomicrobiota bacterium
ATCGGCGAATACTACGCAGGAGGCGGCAACGGCGAATTCTCGCCGAATTACGGAATGGCGTTTTCGTGGTGGAATGCCGCTGCTGAAAGAGGCAGCGCTGCTGCTGTCACCAACATTGCGTGCGCGCTTTACGCCGGATTGGGAGTCCCCAAAGACGAACAACGGGCGGCATACTTGTGGAACGAGGCCGCCAAACGCGGCGACGCGGACGCACAATATTTTATCGGTGCCGCATATTGCAAAGGCATAGGCGTGTTGCGCGATTATCCAACCGCGGCATTTTGGTGGGACAAGGCTTCAAAACAAGGACACGCCAAGGCCCAAACGAATTTGGCTTTTGCTTACGCTCGCGGAGAAGGAGTGGATAAAGATTTGAAAAAAGCCTTCGAATTATGGAAATCGGCCGCCGAGAGCGGAAATCTCGTAGCCCAAACATATCTCGGACTATGCTTCTACACTGGAGACGGCACTAAGAAGGATACTGCCAAAGCCGTCGCAATATGGACAAATGCCGCCGAGAACGGACATCCTGAAGCCCAACGCTATCTTGGGATAGCATACGCTACGGGTGTCGGAATAAATCTCGACAAGCAAAAAGCTTTTGCGTGGTTTACAAAAGCCGTCCAGGGAGGAGATAGCGAATCGAAAAAATATCTCGAGGAGTTGCGCATCGACTTGGCTTCGCAAAATTCCAGCAATAGAGAAAAAAGCAACAAATAATACTTTAATTGCCATTTCGCCGTCGCATCGTAGGCAAATGAAAAATCGGGTCCATATGGATATTCGCAAATTGTTTTTTGATAATCCCGCGCGCCGCCGCATTTACGTCCGCAAAGGAAATGTCGAAGTAGCCTTGGCGGAGGTAAATTTATCCCCGACCCGCCTTAGAGACGGGACTTCGAGGCCAAATTCTCCTGTCAGGATCTACGATACATCGGGAGCATGGTTTGATGAAAGCTTTCATTTCGACCCCTCCCGTGGGCTCCCAAAACTCCGATCCGATTGGATTCAGAAGCGCAAAGGCTTGGAAATTGTATCGCAAACAGAATCCTCACATAAAAATCCTTTTGGGGAGAGAAAAATCTTGCGCGCAGCAAAAGGCGTTTCTCCAACGCAATTGTGGTACGCAAAGCAAGGGATAATAACACCAGAGATGGAATACGTTGCCTTGCGTGAGAATCTCGCCTTTTTAAACGGCATCGAAAATAAAATATCCGTCTCATCGCCGCAAAATTCTCTCTTTCTCCAGCATTCTCTCCCGGGACAAAGCGTGGAAATAACGCCTGAATTTGTGCGCTCGGAGATAGCCTGCGGCAGGGCGATAATTCCCGCAAATATAAACCACGCCGAATTGGAGCCGGCTATAATTGGCAGAAATTTTCTGGTGAAAATAAACACCAATATTGGAAACAGCCCAATGGCCTCCTCTATCGAAGAGGAAATGGAAAAAATGTTGTGGGCGATCAAGTGGGGATCCGACACCCTCATGGATTTATCAACCGGTAAGGATATAAGCCTGACGCGAGAATGGATAATTCGCAACTGCCCAACTCCCGTAGGAACAGTTCCGCTATATCAAGCATTGGAAAAAGTCGGGGGAATAGCCGAAGACTTGTCTTGGGAAACCTACAGAGACGTTTTGATAGAACAAGCAGAGCAGGGTGTAGATTACTTCACAATACATGCTGGCGTATTGCGCGAATTTCTTCCTTTTGCCGCAGCGCGCATGGCGGGGATAGTATCGAGAGGAGGCGCAATAATGGCAAAGTGGATTCTTGCGCACGAGCGTGAAAACTTCCTCTTCGAGCATTGGGACGACATTTGCGATATTATGGCCTCGTACGATGTCGCCTTTTCAATCGGAGACGGACTAAGGCCCGGCGCTATAGCCGACGCTAACGACAAAGCGCAGTTTGGCGAATTAAAAGTGCAGGGGGAGCTCGCCCGCAGAGCGCGCGAAAAAAACGTTCAGGTCATGTGCGAAGGCCCCGGACACGTTCCCATGCAAATGATAAAGGCAAATATGGAAAACCAATCAGCATGGTGCGACGACGCCCCATTTTATACCCTCGGCCCTTTAGTCAGCGACATCGGCGCGGGATACGACCATATTACCGCTGCCATAGGAGCGGCACAAATCGGCTGGTACGGAACGGCGATGCTCTGTTATGTGACTCCTAAGGAACATTTGGCATTGCCTATGCGCGACGATGTAAGGGAAGGAGTCGTCGCATTTAAGATAGCTGCCCATGCGGCGGATCTTGCAAAGGGGCACCCCGGAGCCCAATACCGCGACAATGCAATGAGCTTGGCCAGAGCCGAGTTTAGATGGAACGACCAGATAAACCTTTCTTTTGATCCCGGGCGCGCCAAAGCTTTTAGGGCCCGCGGCGACGCGGAATTTTCCCGAGACAATTCAGGAGCGCATCACTGTTCCATGTGCGGGCCGCGTTTTTGTTCAATGCGCGCATCTTTGGAAATAAAAGACAAGCTGGGAAATCCTATGAATCTTGAAGAGGACACTCCCGGTTTATCGTGCGACATTTAAATATAAAATGAAAAAATCTGCCGAAGAACTTTTTCTAAAAGGATACAACTGCGCGCAATCGGTCTTCGCCGCCTATGCGGGGGAATTTGGTTTGGACCCCGAGCTGTCTTTAAAAATATCTGCTTCTATGGGCGGAGGCGTCGGGCGCATGAGGGAAGTGTGCGGAGCATTCTCGGCTTGCGCCATGCTTTGCGGCATGAAGTTCGCCGACGATTCTCCCGATCCGGAAAAGAAGGCGCAAATTTACGAGCGAGTCCAAAAACTTGCCGAAGAATTCAAAGCGCGCAACGGTTCAATAATTTGCGCGAAAATTCTCGATCTAAAAAAAGACTCTCCAATATCCCACCGTCCCGATCCTAGAAATCCATCATATTACGCTTCAAGACCCTGTTTAAAAGTAGTAAAAGAAGCAGCTCTAATTGTTGAAAAATATATACTTAACGACAAATCTGAGAAGTCTTGATCCCCATGCCATTAGATTGATCCGCGCGCGCGTTGCTGGCGAATTAAAAACCGATTTTTTCGTTTCCCCCAACTGTCTCAGCCAGGCAATCCTCGTTTGAAAACTACAAAAAAGGCGGATTACAAAAAAGAATCCGCCTCGCAAAAATAAAAATGCCAATGTTAAAGAATCTTAATATTGCGTAGTCTATAAAAATTAAAGGCTAATATTTTTCGTCGTCGTCCGAGAACGCCATATCGTCATAACGGTTATAATCGTCATTTTTGTCTTCGTCATCTTCATCGTCATCCCAGTGCATGGTATCGTCCTCTTCGATGTCCTCCTCATCGTCATCCGGGAGATCCTCTATCTCATAGTCTTCCTCGTCATCGTCCTTCTTTTCCTCATCGTCCTCTTCATCTTCAAGAGAATAACCGTCCGGAACATATTCGAGAATGTCCATGACTTCATGGAAGGTATGTATGGCGCGTCCTTCCATGTAGTCATTTGAGTAGTTTTCGCGAATTTCTTCTTCCAAATCTTCTATGGCAACGTCCTTTTCAAAGTTAAAGGTGTCATTGAGCATTTGAACTTGAAGCTTGGTTATATGGTCGAGAAATTCGGCGTACGGCGAGCGCTCGTCGTCGAGCGTATCAGCCAAAAGAAACAACTGTTGCTCGTCCGCATCGAAAACAGAATCTTCGCAACGTACAAGCTTCAAGTCATTTTTAGAATTTTTAGAGTCGATGGAGAATGGAATAAACGCCTTCTCGACTATTGTATCGTCGAGTCCGTAATCCCTCAGCCCTTCGAGGGTTTCAAGCATGTGGGAAGCCTGTTTGGGGTCTATTATGCTCAAGCCGTCTACATCCCAATTTACCTTATCGCTCGTCTCGAATACCCACCAGTTGAGATCTTTGCCGAGTCTTGCTTTGCACCAATTTAATTTCGGGAATACTTTTGCCATAAGTTTATTAGTTGAATAAAAGGGAGTGTCTTCTCAAAACTTCGCGCAGTGTAATGTCTTTCATGACACGTAGCGAAGTAAAAGTATCGGGGGCGACTATTCAAAATTAAGCATTTGCTTCAAGCTTTTTTTTGGCGTGTTTTTGCCTGCCTAAAAAAAGAGATCCCGCAAAGAGCCCAAGCGATATCCACACAACCCAATCGCCATACCTGACGTAAAAAGTTTCCTTACCTTGAAAAGAGTCAAAAAAAACGACGTCCGCAACGCCCGCCCCGCGAAAATATATCGACCCTTCGTCGTCGATTAGCGGAGATGGCCGAAGAATTTCGAGAGTTTGGGGATTTAGCAAGTTCCCCCTCTCGTCTCGCACTTCGAGCTTTTTCGGAGGCGGAGGAGAATCGGCATGCCAGGTTTTCCCGTCCGCGGTGGATATTGCGACGGTCGGACTCATTCTTCCGTATTGGTCGAATACTGCGCTAAGCCCATTGTTTGAAGAGCGCATGAGCGGGCGGCGAACTGATACCGCTTGGAGCGCCGAGTGGGCGGCATGCTGCCATGCCCCCGCCTCACGCCCGTACCATGAATCGTTCGTGCAGACAAAAAGCAAATCGGCTCCGTTTTTAACGCGTTCTCTCCCGAAGTTCGGAAAAACATCCTCGTAACATATCATGACGCCGATCTTATAGTCCTTTTCGCGTATTTTCGCATCGAGAAGAACCGGCGAATCCCCGCCTTTCATTGTACCCACAGGGACAACTTTCCCCATAAACGAAGCCCAGCTTGGAATGTACTCACCAAAGGGAACGAGCTTTATTTTTGCATAGTAATTTTCGGACAAACCATTTTCAGGCGAAACGTAAACCGCTATATTTTGCGACTTTCTCTCGTCATATAGATACGCCATATTTCCAGATATGATGGGCTTGCCAAAATCGCGCGCCAATTTTTCCGTCCACAGGCGCATTTCGGGAGTTCCAATTATAGGCCATCGGGGAGGGGTGGCGGCCTCCGGCAGCAAAGCGACATCGACATCGGCATTTCGCAAGGCGAGAGTCAAGAGCCTTACTTTTTCGAGATTTTCGCGCGCGAGCGAATCGTCCCATTTCAAAATTCCCGCAAAATCAGTCTGTACGAGTCCTGCCTTAAATGCGAAATCTGCGTCCTTCGGAGAGGGCAACTTTAGGACATAAATCCACATTCCGGCAAGCGACATCAGCAAAGCCAAGTAAAATTCTGGGCAGATGCGGGAAAATGGGGCCCTGCGCTCAAAACGATGTTCCAGCTTATATTTTTGCCATTTAAATAATCTGTAAATATATTCTGCCGCGGCGAGGTTGAAAAATATCAGAATAAAAGACACTATCCAGACGCCGCCGTATTCGGCAGTTTGTATTACCGCTGGCCGCAGCCATTGGCTGTGAGCTAAAAGCAGCCATGGGAATCCTGAAAACAACCACGAACGCAGCCATTCCAAGGCAACCCAAAATCCGGCAATTCCACCCAAGCGCGCAATTCTGATGAAGTTTGAGTCATTGATATCAGGCAGCAGCCTTGGGAGGAGCGCGAACCAAGGGAATATGAATAGCCAGGCAACTGCCAGAGGCAGAAGAAACATCGCAAAATATCCCGCCGGAGGCCAGACATGCCGCAGCCATGCCAATATGGCAACCCAAGCCAAATATGAAAAAAATAGATTCGAAAATATCCAGGTTTTCTTCCTGGTTTTATCTATCCTTGCTTCGCTTTCTGCGTTGGCATAGAGAAAACGGCAAGCCAAAATCGCCGGAACTGCGAAAATATACGCAAATTCGGCAACCCCAAACGGCTCAAAAGAAGCCGCATAAAGCGCAAAAGAAAGCGCGACGGCCGATGCCGCCGCCGCGCTTTTTAAACCTTCTCTCACCATTTCACCAACTGCCACCCCTCGTCCCTTATCAAGTGTTCGGCCTTTTTAAACTTCATTGTCTGGGTCTCTCCGCCCTTCGATATGGTGACCATATCGTTGCGGCCGATTTTGGGAAGCTCTATTCGCTTTTCCACATTAGGAAGCCGAACTTCGTGTTTTGCGGAATGGGAGGGAGAAGACTCAGGCTGTGAATGCGCGCCTCCAGCCAAGCGTACTTTTGTGCGCAATTTATCTATCATCGCCTGAAGCACTTCAATGCTGGAAGCGCTTCGAAATATTCCAAGGCATATATCGTTGCGGATCTTGCCCATCAGCGACTCGAAGCATTTGTAAGCCTCGCTTTTGTATTCGTTGAGGGGATCTCTTTGCCCGTATCCGCGCAGGCCTATGCTTCGGCGCAAATCCTCCATTTCGGTTAAGTGGTCCTGCCAATTTTTGTCGAGCGCGCGGAGTATTACAAACCTCTCTATCGCCTTCAACGCTTCCGGATCTTCCACCTCTTCGCGGACTTTATATACAGCTTCAATTTCGGCAAAAATCACGTCGCGCATTTCGTCTGGCGATTTTCCGACGAGCTGCTCGTCGATTACGGCTATCGGGAAACGGCTGGTAATCCAGCTGCACAACGCCTTCAAATCCCCCTCGTCGGCGGGATTTCCGTTGGGGGTAATCAAGGAAATGCGCTCGTCGAGCTCGTCCTTAATGAAATCAAAAAGCATTTGCCGCGCCGATGCTACAGTCAGGATTTCATTGCGCAAACCGTATATGATTTCCCTTTGCTTGTTCAATACGTCATCGTATTGGAGAAGGCGCTTTCGCATCGAGTAGTTCTGGCTCTCCACAGTCTTTTGGGCGCGCTCGATGGAGCGGTTTAAAAGAGGGTGGTCGAGCGGAGCTCCTTCTTGGAAGGTCTTATCGAGAATCTTTGCCATTGGTCCGCTTCCGAATATTCTCAATAAATCGTCTTCCAGCGATACGAGGAAGCGAGACATGCCGTTGTCCCCCTGCCTGGCGCAGCGCCCGCGCAGCTGCCGGTCTATACGGCGCGCCTCGTGGCGCTCAGTCCCGAGAACGTACAGACCGCCAAGCTCATCGACGCCAGCCCCGAGCTTTATGTCGGTGCCTCGCCCGGCCATATTTGTTGCGATTGTGACAGAACCCTTTTCTCCGGCCAAAGCAATAATCTCGGCTTCCTGCTGGTGGAGTTTCGCATTTAAAACCGTGTGGGGAATATTCGTGCGCTTGAGCATTCTGCTCAAAAGCTCGCTCGCCTCCACCGAGGCGGTCCCTACGAGAATTGGCTGCCCCCTCCTGTGGGCTGCTATTATCTCCTCTATTGCTGCATTATACTTTTCGCGGCGGGTCTTATATATGACATCATTGAAATCCTTGCGGCGGCATGGCTTATTCGTGGGAATAGCCATTACATTCAATCCGTAAATGTCGTGGAATTCCTGAGCCTCCGTTTCGGCTGTTCCCGTCATTCCCGCGAGCTTTTCATAAAGGCGGAAATAATTTTGTATGGTAATTGTGGCATAAGTTTTTGTCTCTTTCTCTATGGCGACGCATTCCTTTGCCTCAACCGCCTGGTGCAATCCCTCGCTCCAGCGCCTGCCGTACATTATGCGCCCAGTATTTGGATCCACTATGTGGACCTTCCCGCCTTGAACAACATAATCTATATCCTTTTCGTATAGCGAATATGCCCGCAACAGCTGGCTTATGCAGTGTATGTCCTCAGACAGCTTTATAAACTTCTCCTCTGCGGCAAGTTTGGCTTCCTGCTTTTGCTGCGGGTTCTTGGCGGAGTCGGCGTCAATCTCCACAAATATGGACGGGAGGTCCGGAAGAACGAAAGCGTCGGGATTTTCTGGGTGGACAGCATTCCGCCCGAGTTCGGTAAGGTCGGAAGTATGCTGCTTTTCGTCTATGACGTAATAAAGCTGTTCCTTGTATTTAAAGCGTTCTATCTTACGAAAGTCGGCAGCCATCTCCGCATCTATTTTGTTCAGTTTCTTGCGCAGTGGGCCTATCTCCATCATCTGGCGGAGTATCCTGTTCTTCGGAGCTCCGAGTTTTACCTGCCACATCTTTATTATATCGGCTTCGGATATCTTTTCTCCGTCCTTCTCCCACGCCTCGCGCACCGAACCTATGAGCTTGTTGCACAGCTGGGTCTGAAGCTTTACAACCTTTTCTATGTGCGGCTTGAGGTCGTTAAAAGGAAGCTCGTGGTCGTCCTGCACTGGACCCGATATTATAAGAGGAGTCCGGGCTTCATCTATGAGTATGGAGTCAACCTCGTCGACAATGCAGTAATAGTGCCCGCGCTGAACTTGCGACTCGACGCTGGTTGCCATGCCGTTGTCGCGAAGATAGTCGAAACCAAATTCGCTCGCCGTTCCATAGGTTATATCGGCTTTGTATGCCTCGGCCTTCTCTCCCATGTCCTGCATGTTGTATATCCACGACACGCTCAGCCCTAAAAATTTGTAAAGATATCCCATCCATTCGGAGTCGCGGCGCGCGAGATATTCGTTGACGGTGACCAAATGGCAACCTTTCCCGGTCAGGGCGTTGAGGTAGAGGGGAAGGGTGGCAACAAGAGTTTTTCCCTCGCCCGTCGCCATTTCCGCTATTTTGTTCTGGTGGAGCGCTATTCCGCCTATCAGCTGAACGTCGTAGTGAACCATTTGCCATTCGATTTCATGCCCGCACACGGTCACTTTTTTACCGCACAGCCTGCGGGCGGCGTTTTTCACTACGGCAAAGGCCTCCGGCAGCATGGAATCCAGCGATTCGCCCTTGGAATAGCGCGCTTTGAACTCGTCTGTCTTGGCGCGCAACTCGTTGTCGCTAAGGCTTTGGTACTGCTCTTCGAGAGCGTTAATTTTTGCAACAATCGGGCGGGTCTTTTTATAGAAACGCTTATAATGGTTGCCGGCGAAAAGTTTTATAATTTTTGCAAACATTTTTTATGCTTTTTTGTTAAAGTTTTTAATTTTTTCAGCGCGCCGGTAAAATGCGCGCACGGTTTTATGATATACAATTATGCGCCAGCAAGGACGGAGCGCGAATGGGCCGACACTTGGACGCTATCTTGCAAAACGAATCCGCTTTGAATCCATCTGCGGGAAAATACGAAAAAAATTCCGCATGTGGGTTTTCATTTTGAAATCCAAAAAGATTTTGC
Source organism: uncultured Verrucomicrobiota bacterium (assembly GCA_949298545.1). Classification (GTDB taxonomy): domain Bacteria; phylum Verrucomicrobiota; class Verrucomicrobiia; order Opitutales; family Intestinicryptomonadaceae; genus Merdousia. Next base: position 9,057 of record CASFWX010000013.1, read on the forward strand.
CCTACCACACACGGAGTATTTAGAAAAGATAAAAACCCCGAAAATATGGCTTTGCCGAGCGATATTTCCCGGCCTTTGCGCCAATTGCGAAGCTTGAATTTTGAGTTTGCAGATTTTGGCGAAAGCGATTTCGTCGCCTGGGAATAATTCTTCAGCACATCGCCGTCGAATTCTCCCTGCCATGCCTGCAGAGAGTGGGCCTGCGGTTCGGCAAATCCGTTTGCGATGGCAAACGCAAGCCCTATAAAAACCGAGAAACAATGTCCTATCTTTGCCATCTGCGCTCTATTTCGACGCTCCCCAGCGCTCCGTAAACGGGTAGAAAATTATAAGCGATTTTCCGACGAGAGCCTGCTTGGGAACCTGCCCCCAATATCTGCTATCGAGACTGTTTGCGGAATTGTCGCCCATCGCGTAGTAATGTTCGGGAAGAATCACGACTTCGGCGCCGCCTTGAAGGTCGCCTTCGGGCATATATCCGCAATAAAGTCCCTCTTTTTTTGCATTGTGCCCAAATGCCTCGGAACCTTCAATAGGCTTGCCGTTTCTCATGAGAGTTGACCCCTCGACCCTTAACCGGTCGCCGCTTTCACCAACGAGGCGCTTTATGTAATATTTATCGTCCTCGCGCCCTCCGTTGTACTGGCGCAATCCTTCGCAATATTTAGTGCGAAATACTATGGCGTCGCCTATCTTGGGTCTGCGAAAATTGTATGTAAAGCGATCCACAAATAGCATATCTCCGCTCAAAATATCGAAATTTATGATTTTATCCCCCTTTTTTACATCTCCGAGTTTTAGGAATATCGAAGGTCCGCTGCGAATAATCCTACCTTCCTTGCCGGCGGCAACCATATACTCGGATATGTCTTTTGCTTCCCCTATCGGAAATGCCTTTGGTATCACTGCGTCGAGAGAAAAATCTATCGGGACTTCAAGGGGAACTTCCTCGCCGTCGACTATGAATTTATATTTGCGGTGTTGCGACGGCCACACCAAATATTCCATCGCGTCGACAGGGGTGAAGTCGAAACAGCCACTGCGCGAGGCCAAACTCCCTTGGGGAGCTATTTCGATGAATAGCTCTCCAGATTTCGGCGATTTGACGCTGTAATTTGAAGCTCCTGAAAACGTCCAGCGGAAAGGCTTCAAATAAGCCGGAGGCTCGGGCGATTCCTCCGTATAAACCTGGCTCGTCATGCCGTAAAAGCTCGGATACATCGAATTTGTCGGTATTTTAAATGGCTGAAGAAAAAAACTCCTTATTCCAAGCGCAAGTATGCCGGCAACTATTATCATGTCTACATTGTCCGCCCAAAAGGACAGGGGATATATCTTGCCTCCCCACTTTGACATCTGCTTCTCGAGTTCGCGGGCCAGATTCTCATATTCGCGAGTGCCAACTTTGCCGTCGTCAATCATTTCGTCGAGAGAATCAATCGAAGCGCGGAGCGATTCCGCATCTTGAACGGGCATGAGGTCGCGCCTAAAGTCGTAAACTTTGCATGCCTCCGAGAAGAGTTCTTTGGCTTTTTTTTTCTTTCCCGATGTGAAAAACATTTTTTAGCCTTTATGTGTTAGATTTCAAAACGTTTACGAAAGCTTCCTGGGGTATCGACACTTTCCCGATTTGCTTCATGCGTTTTTTGCCCTCTTTTTGTTTTTCGAGAAGCTTTTTCTTGCGGGTAATGTCGCCTCCGTAACATTTCGCCGTGACGTCCTTCCTGAATGAGCCGAGAGTTTCGCGGGCTATTATTTTCCCTCCTATTGCGGCTTGGATTGCAACTTTGAACATTTGGCGGGGAAGAATGTCTTTGAGCTTTGCGCAAAGCGCGCGCCCCTTGCTTTCGGCCCTGTCTGCGTGAACTATCGATGAAAATGCGTCTATTTGCTCTCCGTTTACGAGTATGTCGAGGCGCACGAGTTTGGATTTGACATAGCCGTCCATATCGTAGTCCAAGCTTCCGTATCCGCGCGTGATGCTTTTGAGCCTATCGTTGAAATCAATCAGGATTTCGTTGAGTGGGAGGGAGCAAACCAAAATTACGCGTGTTTCGTCGATTACTTCGGTTCGCTCGCACATGCCGCGCTTTTCGGAAACGAGAGCGAGCATGTCTCCGATTGAGTCTGTGGGAATTAAAATGTTCGCTTTTATCATGGGCTCATAGATCGATTCTATGAGCGAGGGATCGGGCAGGCGGCAGGGGTTGTCTATTTCAATTTTCGCGCCGTCTGTGAGATCGAGCTTGTAAACTACGCTCGGATATGTGGAGATAATGTCAAGCCCGTACTCCCTCCGAAGCCTTTCCTGGACGATTTCCATATGCAGCAACCCGAGAAATCCGCATCGGAAGCCGAAGCCGAGCGCCGCTGATGTTTCCGCCTGGTAAACGAGTGCGGCATCGTTGAGCTGGAGCTTTGCTATGGAAACTTTAAGCTTTTCGTATTCCGAAGTGTCCACCGGATATATTCCGGAAAATACCATTGGCTTGACCTCTTTATATCCGTGAAGCATTTCTTTAGCCGGATTAGAGGCAGATGTGATTGTATCGCCTATTCGGATTTCCGAAAGATCTTTGATATTGGCAACGACATATCCTGTACACCCAGCCTCAAGCTCGGGCGCGGATTTCATATGCGGAGAAAAGGTGCCAAGCTCCTTTATTTGGCTTTTTTTCCCGCTCCCCATGAAAAATATTTCGTCCCCGGTCTTGAGCGCGCCGGAGAATACCCGAACATAGCATATAACGCCTTTATATGCGTCAAAAATGCTATCAAATATCAGTGCGCGAAGGGCAGGATAATCGGAAAGCTTTGGAGGCGGAATTCTGGCTATTATCGCCTCGAGAATCTCATTTATCCCGCGTCCGGATTTTCCGCTTGCGAGAATTGTCTCGTCGGAAGGGATTGCCAATACGTCTTCTATTTGCTTCTTGCATGCATCGGGCTGCGCGCTCGGAAGATCCACTTTGTTTATTACCGGAATAATCTGCAGATCCTGGGCCATCGCCAAATGCGCGTTCGCAACCGTCTGCGCCTCGACACCTTGGGAGGCGTCGACGAGCAGAAGCGCGCCCTCGCACGCGGCAAGCGAACGCGAAACTTCGTAGGAAAAATCGACGTGTCCGGGCGTGTCTATAAGGTTTAGCAAATATTTCTTCCCTCCCGACTCATACCTCATTGAAACAGGATGAGATTTTATAGTGATTCCTCGCTCGCGCTCAAGATCCATGGAGTCGAGCAGCTGATCCTGCATTTCGCGTTTCTGGACGGTCCCGGTCGCCTCAAGAAGGCGATCGGAAAGCGTAGTTTTCCCGTGGTCGACGTGCGCGATTATGCAAAAATTTCTTATGTCCTCGATTTCTTCCATCTAAAAATTGTCAAATTTGCCTATTTTTTACAATTCGGGCGTTCTGGCAAGTTATTTTATCTTTTCTTTTCATCTCCATCTCTCTTCTTCAGGTGGGATATCGCATGAAACCCTTGTATTTCATTCTGCGAACAATAAATCCGCTCAAAAATTAGATTCTCTACGCTTCGCGCTATGACCGCATTCACTTTTTATCCATCTTAATTTAAGGAAAGCTTCGTTCGGTCGATTTAATTACTATATATGAAATTTTTCACTGTTATTCTGCCGTTATTCTGCCTTTTCGCAGCCACATGCGAAGCAAATCAAGAAATAGAACAAACAAAAAAAATGAAATACGAACTAACCCCTCTCGAATACTCCAGCAGCGCATTGGAGCCGTGGATAGATACGCGAACCGTGGACTTGCACCACTACAAGCACCATGCCGCTTATGTTGATAAATTAAACGCCGCTTTGGCAAGCGCCCCCACATTTTCTTTCGGGGGCTCCTTGGGAGAATTATTGGCGAATTTGGACACAGTTCCGGAGGCAATTAGAGGCGCTGTCCGCAATAACGGCGGCGGCGCATGGAACCACACATTTTACTGGAGGTCTCTCGCACCGGCAAATATGAGCGGAGAACCTTCCGATACCCTCATGGAGGCGATTCGCCGCGACTTCGGATCTTTTGAAGCGTTTAAAACCAAAATGACCGCCGCGGCTGTATCGCAATTCGGCAGCGGTTGGGCTTGGCTTTGCGTGGACCAAGACGGAAATTTAAAAATAGTTTCGACTCCGAACCAGGACTCGCCGGCAATGGGCGGCTGTGTCGGAATGAAAGGGCTTATTCCAATACTGGCAATAGACGTCTGGGAACATGCGTATTACTTAAAATATCAGAACCGGCGCCAGGAATATGCCGAAGCGATTTGGAACATAATAAATTGGAAACGCGTTAGCGAGCGTTTTGATTGCGCCCTGAAAACCCAATCAATATCACTTTAACAATGAACCACCTAAAATATGAAAATATCAAATAAACTACTCGGTGGATTATTTATCGCAATTGGCGCCTTATGCGTGTTATATCCAGTATTCTCTTCTCTTTGGATTGAAATATTTGTCGGGGCGTCGTTTTTTGTGGGAGCGGTTTTCTCATTCCTAAAGTTTCCTTCAGCGGCATCGACAGGAGAGAAAATAATATTTGCCCTCACAGCGTTGCTATATGCAGTCGGCGGACTCTGCATGATGTTCAATCCTTTGGCTGGCTCCATCGCCATGTTGGCCGTCATCGGAATCATATTCCTGCTCGAAGGAGTAATTGTTATAGCTTGCGCTACAAAATTCAGCGCCGCACGCGTGCCCATGTTTTTTAACGGGGCTGTTTCTATTTTGCTGGGTGTTATATTGCTCGCAAACCTTGAAATGGCGCTTTGGGCGATTGGCATGCTTGTAGGAATTGATTTGATTTTTACCGGCATATCCTTATTGGCGCTTCCGGCTCCATTGAAAAAATAGCTCATTTGCCATCAAACTTTCTGCGAAAAGACAAAGATGTGATTGCTGGCGGTATGTCTGAAGATTCTGACATGCCGTTTTTTATTAATATACTTGAATCCATATGCGAAATCTCGAAAGGCCTTTAATTTTGCAATTTCGACACGCGCATTAATGAACGATCTTTTATTGCATTTAATTTTTAAGGCGCATATTTTTTACCCATGAAACAAGCGCCCATTGAAGAGTTCCTCAAATACATCGAACCCGGACCTCTAGCATTGCTAACAACTTTTGACGGGAAAAAGAAAAACGTCATGACTATATCATGGATCATGCCGATATCGTGGGACGCATGTTTCACCATAGCGACAGGACCTTGGAATTATTCCTACAAATCTCTTGTTAAAACCCGGGAATGCGCTGTTTGCATACCTCCTGCAAACATGCTTGAAACCGCCATCGGAATAGGTTGCTCAAGCGGCGCGGACATCGATAAATTCAAAAATTTTAAACTCAATTATATTTCGGGGGAAACAGTAAAAGCTCCACTGCTAACGGATTGCATCGCATGTCTCGAATGCAAAGTATTGGAGCATGTAAAAAGGTGGGATTTGTTTGTCATGCGCGCAGTCCGCCTGGTGCTAAACGAGAAGCATAAGCACGCCAGAATGATCCATGCGGTCGGCGACGGGTCTTTTAAGTTAGATGGAGATACGAAAAATTACCGGGCACTTATGAAAAATAAGCTTCCTCCCGGATTGTGATTTTTTAGTTTTAATTACTCGCGCGGCGCACATTGATTCGGCAAGGGCCGGAGAAAGTTTTACCATGAGATTTGGATTGTGGAATGGGGCTAATTTTCAAGTTTGTCGCGCCTTGCAATCTCGCTAAATCCCATAAAAAGATCGCTTCGATTCACTATGCCGTAAAATTTATTTTCGGAATCCACAATCGGCATGGTTTCGCAATCGGGGTTTTCTGAAAAAACCTTAATTCCATCGACTATAGGCATATCCGACTGCAAGACAGGTATGTTTGAGCGCATAATGTCCTCGGCTATGACATTGCCAGAAAGGGCGTCAGATTTTATAAAATCCAAAATATCGTTTCTTAAAATTCCGCCGAGATACCTGTTGCTCTTTGATACGACGTAAATAGCATATTCCGGATTCCTTAAAAATATCTTTGCAATGCTTTCAAAAGATTCCGTCAATGAAACTGTATCCGATGTTTTTCTAAAAATATCTTTTATGCGGACGCTTCGCAACGGCTTGTTAAATGCGCTTTTAATTCCTCCGGAAGCGGCGTCGGCATACATGGATTTTATTCCAAACAAAATTGATATGCCGTACGATACGAGAACGGCGATTATTAAAGGGTATATCAATCGCCCCGCTCCCGTAAACTCGACTACAAGCATGAGAGATGTCAAAGGGGCCGCCGCCGCAGTTGTGAAAAATGCAGCCATGCCTACAATGGAGAATCCGATAATCTCCTCAGTTTCCAAAGGGACCCCCGCAGCAATCATCATATGAGCGAAGACAAATCCGAAAACTCCCCCTATGGTGAGGCTGGGAGTGAGAACTCCGCCTACGGCGCCCGCCCCGAAAAACAAGACCACAGACAGTATTTTAAGAGCTAATATCGCCGATATTTCGCCGAGCCCGAAATCCATCGAGACAATACCGCGTATAATATGCGCACCGTTTCCCGTAACTTCCGGATAGTAAATCGAGATTATCCCCACTGCGAGGCCGGCAAGAATGAGTCTAAATGGCAAAAAATTTATGTTGCCGTTCAAGATGCGCCGCGAGGTTGATAACAGCCTCAACCACAAACCTGCCAGTATTGAAGCGCAAATTCCTAAAAGCATGGTGCAAATCAAGATCTTTATATCCACGTGGAGGTGGGCCGTAGATATTTCATATAATGGAGCAGCTTTGTCTATCGCATTTAAAACGGCATAACTTGTGCAGCTGGCTACGAGCAGAGGGGCTATTATATCGATGGAAACCGTTCCGATTACGATCTCGCAGACAAAAAGGCCTCCCGCTAAGGGAGTATGGAAAACAGCCGACATCGCCCCGGCAGCCGAGCAGGCAATTAGAAGCCTCAAACGTGGAACGGAAAGTTTGAAATACCTGCCGAATATCGATGAAAAGACCGCAACGGTTTGGACGAGCGGACCCTCGCGGCCAATCGACGCTCCAGACCCGATGGTAACTATCGCAGCGAGGCTTCTCAAAAGGTTTGCCCTTACGGGTATGTAGCCGCTTCCGATTGAAATCGCTTCCATGTATGGCGTCGGACGCTTTTTTACCTTTTTCGCCGCAAAAAGCAAAATTATACCTGCAATTGCGCCGCCTGCCGACAAGGAAAATATCCGCCTCCAATATTCCAAGTTTGAAAAACTTTCCACAATGCGGCCGCTATCAGACGATGTGAGAGCAGAAAGAATAAAATGCGTGGCGTGCTGAAATGCGAGAGCTATAAACGCGGCAAACACTCCCGATAAAACCGCATAAAAATACACTCCGCGCTTGCCCTTGAGATTTATGCGGCTTCTCAGCTGAAAAGCTGTTCGGAGAACTCCCTTCATGCCTTAATTTTATCCAAACAACTGTTCAAAATCTTTATGCACGCCCTGCGTTCCGAGTTCAAAAAAATCGCGTTCGTTTTTTTTCTTCCATTTTATTATCTTTTGGAGCATCGAAAGGTAAAGGGACACTTTTGACTTGTCTACCCCTATTAAAACGACGAGATGAGCTTTTTGGTCGTCGCTTGGCCAATCGATTCCTTTGCGAGAAATTCCCACTACGATGTATTCTTTGTCTAATCCGTTCACTCTGCCGTGAGGCACAGCGAGTCCGTCTTCAAGATAAGTTGATGCCGTATCTTCCCGCGAATAAACAGCCTCTTTCAATTCGGATAGCTTTTCAGGCTGAAGATCGTCCGCAAGTTTTCCAAGCATATGCTCCAAGCTTTCCGACTGTTCCTCTACACCTTCCAGTTGCATTGTGCGTATACATGCCATTACATTAAACTATTAAAAAAACATATGCCCTCGTCAAGCTGTATAATCTAGAACATGCTAAATCCAAGCAGCCTGAATCCTGAAAACCGCACATGCCTGCCGAGTTCGCGCTTCCAATGCAAATACCATAAATAAACCTGCAGCATTGCAGATTTTTAATTGTATTGACGAAAGTAAGAATTGAATATATCGAAATGTGCAAATGTTTAGGTATTTGTTTTTTTGGGCAACAGCATTCTTCTTCTCCGTTTCATTCGCACTTGAAAGTGGCAAGCCCATTCCGGTCGACGGGCTCGGCCAAATGGGCTCAGGTGGCTTAAAAAACTACGTTTTAGGCTCATATACAAGCGCTGAAGGCAAGACGCGGATTTTCGCATTCTCATCTGGGTGCCGGCAAAATAAAAACCTCTTGTCCCTCTACGAAACCGCTGGTGAAAATCCCGACGGGACTCCGTTTTTTAAGAAATTGTCTCCAATTTCCTATCCTTCAAAAAATGCCAGCAACAAAGACATAAACCTCGATTCCCTAAGTTTTGTCCTCAGCGCTTCCGACGGCGATATATACGGTTTTTTTCGGGACGGAAACCTTTTGTTAAGAACAAAATTCGATAAAAAAAATTCCTCGTTCAAAGAATTTGCCCCGCCTCTAAAGACCGGGCCTGTTAGCGGCATCATAGAAAACGCCGACGCATCCTTTTATATATACACCCGCGCAAATACTTTTTTGAAGCAAGCGGAAAAAGAGGGCCTGGCTGCCTGGAATCCCAAAAAAGAATACCACCCATTCGATGGTAGGCTAATTTGGCGCGGGGCGGAAGTTAGACAATATTTGAACCTTCGTTCCCTCGAAAACATAAATGCGGAAACCTTGTCCAAGCCTGTCAAGGCGTCTCGCTCAGATAAGGACGCAATTCTGCTTCTCCGCGGAGGATCTTATGCTTCTCGGGACGGCAAGCGGCACATGTTCGTCGGAACGCGCGAAGGATTGATATTGCACTACAAGGTTGCCGACGACGGTTCGCTTTCAGAAGCGCGACCGTGCATTGAAGGTGATGTCGTTTTGCGCGCCCCCAATATAAATAACGCTCCGGCAGTCGTTTTGCGCGACGGCAATCCAGACTTGATTACCGGCGGCGAGGGCGGGCTCTTTTATTACAAATTCAAGAAATTTTCCCCCGAAGGAATCCCTGTTTACCAAAAGCGCGTTCCGGCGCGGCAAACCGACACAAATCTCTATTTCGGCAGCCTTCCAGTCGTAGACGCGTTTGATTTGGACGGCGACGGATTGACAGATATAATAGCCGGCAACTCCGACGGCGGCATCGCATGGGCAAAAAATATCGGGGAAAGTGGAAATCCGAAATTTGCCGAACCTAAATTACTAAAAAAACTCGGTGAGGATTTTGTAGAAAAGGGCGGATATTGGAATTTGCAGGGGCCTGTAGAGGCAATTTATGGATACACCGCCCCGACCGTATTCGACTGGAATGGAGACGGCAAACCCGACCTCCTAACGGGCGATAATTCTTCGCGCTTCGGAGTTTATTTCAATTTGGGAAACAATAATTTTTCGGAAAGGAAATTGCTCTATTGCGACGGAGTGGAACTTCACGGGACATGGCGCCAGAGGCCGGCTGTTGCACGCCTTAAAGACGGGAAAGTCGCCTACGCCATGTTCGATTGGGACGACGAGTTGCGCCTATACCGCCGCCTCGACGACCTCAACCTAATAGATTGCGGAAAACTTTTGCTTGTCGACGGAAAAACGATATCGGCAACTGGAGTTCGAAACGCGGAAAGCGGCCGCGTGAAATTGTCCTTCGCCGATATAGACAACGACGGTAAAACAGATCTGCTCATGGGAACTATCGGCTGCAATTCCGTTCCCGATTTTAAGCGCGGCATTCCCAGAAATCTGAAGGACTCCAGCAAGCGCGGAGCTGCGGTATTGTGGCTGAGAAACGTAGGCAGCGACGATAAACCCGTCTTTGAATATCCAAAGCTTATGACGGTAAAACAAGCCGACGCATCTTATGAAATGCCGAATTTAGGCTGGCACTCTTGTTCCGCAGATCTGGCAGATTTCGGCGGAAATCTACATGGAATACTCGTGGGTATGGAGGACGGAAATATCTTATTCTGGAAATTTACTGATATAAAATGGTTGAATTTTGACGAATGCGCCATAAACTTTTAATAAACTATCTAATACATATCACGCTTATGAAACTAAAAAAAATATCTATTGGACTGGGGTTGTTTTGCTCCGCACTTTCCCTGTGCGGAGGGGAGGGCGTAAAGCCTTTTGCGGTGGAAGAATACGGCCAAATCGGCGCCGGCGGATTGGTAAATTTTCCGGTGGGATCGCTTAAAATGAACGGCAAAGATACCCTTTTTGCCTTTTCGTCAGGCTGCACTATGAATAAGAACATATTTCATTCATATGAAAAAATCGGCACAGTTGCAGATGGCGCCCCATTATTTAAAAAATCGCTGCGGCTCATACCGCCGAACGCAAACCTCGACGCCCACACCCGAATCTTAAAATCGCGCGACGGAAACATATACCTCTTTTTTCGAACAAAAGAAGGGATACAGCGCGCGGTATACGATTCTTCGAGCGGAAGTTTCGTAAAGTTCGGCAAAGCTTTAAACCTGGGCTGGCTGGCCGGCATCGTAGAAAACGATGACTCTTCTTTGTTCTTATACCACGCTCGTCGAAATATTTTAAAGGAATCGGAAAAGCATGGGGTTAAGGCATGGAATGATAAAGAGCCATACTTTCCTTTTGACGGGACCCTGACATGGAGGGGAGGCGAGTCGCGCTCATATATATTGGGAACAAAATTGCCCTCAATAGATTCGGATCTTCCGTCCGAAAACTTTCAAGCCAGTACCACGCGCGAGGAAGCCATTTCACTAAAGGGAGGAGACTCGTTCCGCGACTCCGCCGGAAATACACACCTGTTTGTGGGGACGCGTGAGGGCATTACCCTGCATTACATCGTTGGGAAAGACGGCAAACTATCCGAACGCCAGCTATGCAAAACCGGAAATGTCGCTATGAGGGCGCCTTTAATTCACAATTCCCCAATAGTAATGGTCCGCGACGGCAAACCGGATCTTCTGACAGGTGGCGAAGGCGGAATATATTATTATAAATTCCTAAAATGGGAGGATGACGGAACTCCCGTTTACGAGCGCGATTTGCGCGCGCGCGAAACAGACACGAATCTCTATTTCGGAAGCCTTCCCGTCGTTGAAGCGCACGACTGGGACGGCGACGGATTGACCGATATCGTAATAGGCAATTCGCAGGGACAAATAGCATGGGCCCAAAACATAGGCAAATCCGGCGAACCAAAATTTCTCGAACCCCAGCTATTTAAAAAAGAAGGCGAAGATTTCATTCAAAAGGGAGGCTATCTCAATGTCCAAGGCCCCGTAGAGGCGCAGTGGGGCTATGTTGGCCCCACGCTTTTCGACTGGGACGGCGATGGAAAAGCCGACCTTCTCACCGGAGACAACTCATCGCACTTCGGTGTGTATTTTAACAAGGGGTCTCCTAAAAATCCGAATTTCACGGAGAGAAAACTTCTTTATTGTGACGGATTGGAAGTTCACGGCACATGGCGCCAGCGCCCCGGCGTTGCAAAACTCAACAACGGGAAAGTCGCCTATGTAATTCTCGATTGGGACGACCAGTTGCGCCTCTATTGGCAGCTCGACAAGTTTAATCTTGTAGATGCCGGAAAACTCCGCTTGACGGACGGCAATCCAATAAATGGAACCGGAGCGCGCGACGGCTCCGCGGGAAGGCTGAAAATCTCGCTCGTAGATGTCGACTCAGACGGCAAAACCGATCTGCTGCTCGGAACGATAGGCGCAAATAGAGTTCCAAACTTTGAGCGCGGAGTTCCCGGTTCGCTCAAAAAACGCGGCGCGCAAGTGCTCTGGCTGAGAAATGTGGGCGACGATAGCCAGCCCGTCTTCGAATACCCTAAAATCATGTCCTTCAAAAATCCGCCGCAGGATCTCGCGGAGGCGCATCCTTACCGCCATTTTGGCTTCCACTCCTGCTCGGCGGATTTGGTCGATTTTGGAGGCGACATGAAAGGCATTCTCGTCGGCATGGAAGACGGGAACATCATGCTGTGTAAATTCTCCGACATAGAATGGAAAGATTTTAACTCTTTAGAGAGAGCCGTCCGCAAGGGGGAGGGAAAAAACTCTAAAAAAAATCAATAACATAAGAAATATTAGAAAAATGAAACTATTACCGCAAATAATATTGTTTTTTGGAGCTATCGGCTTGTTCCAAAGCGCGTTTGCTTTGGAACCGGGGCAGCCAATCCCGGTCGAACGATACGGTCAAATTGGCACAGGAGGACTGCTAAATTATCCTCTCGGAGGAATGAGAATTGGCGACGAAGACTATCTTTTCGCGTTTTCATCCGGCTGCCATATGAACAAAAATATATTTAACCTATATAAGCAGATAGGCAAAGCTGCCGACGATGCTCCCCTGTTTAAGAAACAATTAAGGCTTCCTCCAGCTCCGAGCGGGCTTAACCGGCACACCCGAGTCTTTAAAACCCGCGACGGAAGCGTGTACGCATTTTTCCCCACGCCCAAAGGCTATGTGCGCGCAAAAATGAATCCTGAAACATACGAGTTTGTCCCTTTCGGAAAACCTCTGTCTTTCGGCAACCTTTGCGGAATTGTGGAAAATGAAGACGGATCCTTTTATATATACACAGCAGGCCGCACTGTTTTAAAGGAATCTGAAAAAAGCGAATTGCATGCCTGGAACGGCAAAAGATACGTCCCCTTTGACGGAAGCTTTATTTGGAGGGGGGGCGAAGCCCGTTCCTATCTCAACGTTTGCAAACTTCCCCAAATAACTTCAGACAAGCTTTCTAAGGGCACAATGGCGACGACAACAAATGCCGAAGTCATCTATTACACCTGCGGCGATTCTTATACCGATGCCGACGGGAAAAAGCATCTGTTTGTAGGTACAAACACTGGGACTATCGTTCATTATATTGTCGGGGAAAATGGAAAACTTTCCGAGCGGCAACTTTGCAAGAGCGGCGATATAGCCCTGCGCGCACCACTCATAAATAATTCGCCCATCATAATGCTTAGAGACGGCAAACCGGACCTCTATACGGGCGGAGAAGGGGGAATATACTATTATAAATTTGAAAAGTGGGAAGAGGACGGAACTCCAGTTTATGAGCGCGATTTGCGCGCAAGAGAAACAGACACAAATATTTATTTCGGGAGCCTTCCGATGGTTGAAGTTGCCGATGTTGACGGCGACGGATTGACTGATATCGTAATAGGCAATTCCCAAGGGCAAGTAGGCTGGGCGAAAAATGTCGGCAAACCGGGAGAACCGAAATTTACAGAACCCAAACTTTTCCGCAAAGAAGGCGAGGATTTTATGGAGAAGGGGGGCTATCTAAACGTTCAAGGCCCTATGGAAGCCCAGTGGGGATATGTAGGCCCGACCCTCTTCGACTGGGACGGCGACGGCAAGCTCGATCTCATCACAGGAGACAATTCATCGCATTTCGGCGTTTATTTTAATAAAACTTCATCAAAGACGCCGAATTTCTCCGAGCGAAAACTCCTCTATTGCGACGGATTGGAAGTGCACGGAACATGGCGCCAGCGCCCCGGCGTTGCAAAACTCAACAACGGGAAAGTCGCCTATGTAATTCTCGACTGGGACGATCAAATCCGCCTGTATTGGCAGCTCGACAAGCGCAATCTCGTCGATGCCGGAAAACTCCTGTTGACTGACGGCAATCCGATAACCGGAAGGGGAAGGCAGAACGGGGAATGCGGAAGGGTGAAATTCTCTCTCGTGGACGTGGATAAGGACGGCAAAACCGACTTGCTGCTCGGTACGATAGGCTGCAATTCCATACCTTCTCAAAAAAAGGGCATTCCCAACTCGCTGAAGAGGCGCGGTGCCGCTGTATTGTGGCTGAAAAATGTCGGCAGCGACGACAAGCCCGTGCTTGAATATCCCCGCCTGATGACGGTAAAAACTCCCGACGGATCCTACGAGGTGCCAAATCTTGGCTGGCACTCCTGCTCGGCGGATTTGGTGGATTTTGGAGGTGAACTGAAAGGCATCATCGTCGGTATGGAAGACGGGAATATCATATTCTACAAGGATTCCGACATAAAGTGGGAAGATTTTAATTCGGTAAAACGCAACCGGAAAAGCAAATAATACATTCCCTATATTCCCATAAAAAACAAATCCGCCCTCGATGGCGGATTTATTTTTTATGCAAACCTGCACCGGGGAAAAAATCGCCTTGATTGTACGAGGCAAGGGTTTAAAAAGGAGAAAATGGATATTTGGTTTCACCCTTCTCGCGAATTGGATTCGCTTGTAAAAAAAGTATCGAAAGACGTCGGTTTCGACGACTCGTTCGATCCTCTTGTCCGTCCGGCAGACCCGCGCTTTGGAGACTTCCAGGTGAACGGAGTCCTCCCGTATGCGAAATCTCACCGCGAAAATCCAAGAAAGCTGGCAGAGGCTCTCGCTTCCTCGATAAGAAATTCCCCGCATTTTGACGGCAAACTTGTAGCAATATCCGTCGCAGGGGCAGGATTTATAAATTTCGCCCTCACTCCTTCATTTTTAAACGCATGGCTTGCCCGCTACAAGGGAGAGGAAGAATTGCGCCAAGCCGCTTCAAAATTCTATTCCGGCCTAAAAGTGGTAATCGACTACCCCTCTCCTAATACGGCAAAACAAATGCACGTAGGGCATCTTCGACCGATGGTAATAGGAGAAGCAGTAAAGCGCCTACTCGGATTTTGCGGCGCAGACATACTCTGCGACAACCACATAGGAGACTGGGGAACAAATTTTGGCATACTGATATACGGCATGAAAATATCCGGATACATGCCGGATCCGAATGACGATGGCGCGCTTGAAAAACTCGAGCAGACCTACAAGCGCGGAAGCGCACTTGTAAAAGAAGATCCACAGGCTGCCGACGCTGCCCGCGCCGAGCTTGTAAAGCTCCAAAGCGGCGATCCTGAAAATATCTCTCTTTGGAATCTGATAAACAATGTGAGCGCGGCGTCTTTCGACAGAATGTACCGGCGCATGAACCTTACAATAGATATGACCCTCGGGGAATCTTTCTATAGAGACAAGGTCGATCGGATTTACAGCGAGCTTTCTGAAACGGGAATCGCCGAGGAGAGCCAAGGCGCTCTCGTCGTCTTTT
Source organism: uncultured Verrucomicrobiota bacterium (assembly GCA_949298545.1). Classification (GTDB taxonomy): domain Bacteria; phylum Verrucomicrobiota; class Verrucomicrobiia; order Opitutales; family Intestinicryptomonadaceae; genus Merdousia. The sequence continues at coordinate 24,214 of CASFWX010000013.1, forward strand.
TGCGCGAACACGATAGATTCAAATCGCAGCCATTCATAATCCGCAAAAAGGACGGCGCCTCAAATTATGCCTCTACAGATTTGGCAACTCTCCTTTACAGGGTCGAAAATTTTGGCGCCCAAGAAATTGTCTACGTCACCGACGGACGCCAGCAGGACCATTTTCAGCAGCTCTTTTTGACCGCAAAAAAATGGTTCGATGCCAAAGGCTACAAACTTCCGCGCCTCCGCCACGTTTGGTTCGGAACAATACTGGGGGAAGATGGAAAGGCGATAAAAACCAAAAGCGGGGAACCCGTCCGTCTAAAATCCCTTCTTGACGAGGCCGTCCAGCGGGCAAGGAGTGTTGTCAAGGCGAAAAATCCCGATATGGACGAAGCGGAAGCGGATAAAATAGCTGAAACTGTCGGCGTCGCCTCTGTAAAATATGCGGATCTCTCGCAAAATAGAACCGGAGACTATGTATTTTCATGGGACAAACTGCTGGCATTTGATGGCAATACTGCTCCCTACCTCCTATACGCAGTGGCCCGCATAAGGTCGATTTTCCGGAGGGCGGGGATTGCCCCCGATGAAGATTTTGCCTCCAGCGCTTCGGTACTCGAGGACGACAAAGAAATTGCACTGGCCCGAAAGCTCGTCGCCCTTCCGGCGGCATTTGAACAGGCTTTATCCGATTTGCGCCCCCATTTCCTGTGCACATATCTCTACGAATTGGCGGGAAGCTTTTCGGCCTTTTACAACGCCGACAAGGTAATACTCGACGACAAGCCGGTCATGGCTCGCCGTCTCATGCTATGCGCGCGCGTGCTGAGCGTGCTTGAAACCGGATTGCGCTTGTTGGGAATTGAACCTCTCGAAAAAATGTAATAAATAAAGTCAGCTCCGTATTATGAAAATAAGCACTAAGACAGGCGACATGGGCGAAACAAGGCTAATGTTTAACCGCAAAACCTCGAAAGACTCGCCTCGCGTGAAGGCATACGGGGCAGTGGACGACTTTTCAAGCGCAATATCCTTTGCGCGTTCCTATGCTTCGGGAGAATTGGCGGATTTCCTTCTGGAAACGCAAAAAAAACTCGTCTTGCTTATGACGGAACTTGCAACTGACAAGGAAGACTTTTCGAAACTGGCGGAAAAAAACATTCCCATTCTTTCTGAAGGCGATCTCAAAATATTGGAAGACAAAATAGAGTCGATTGAATCTTCCGGCGTTTCCTTCCATGGTTGGGCGCAGGCCGGAGAATCCCACCTTCAAGCCGCTCTCGACATGGCGCGCGCGCGCTGCAGGTTTGCAGAAAGAGAAATTGTATCTTTGGCAAATTCGAAAGGTTTAGCGAGATTATTTCCTTTGAAATACATCAACCGCCTCTCCGACCTGCTTTGGCTGCTCGCTCAAATCAACAAATAAATTCCAGAGTGTGCAAATAGCCAGATAAAGGGAAAAGCTATTGAAAAATAAAAATAGCGGGCACGTGAGATTTCCAATGCCCGCTGCTTCTTTTTCCGCCTTGGAGCGGAAAATTATTATTGTACTATGAGCGATTTTCCCGTCATTTCAGACGGAGGAGTTAAGCCCATCAACTGGAGAACGGTGGGAGCAATATCGCCAAGCTTCCCGTGGTCCTGGCGCAATTTTATTCCGTGCAATCCCTTGCCGTAAACGACGACCTCGACAGGGTTCATCGTGTGCCTGGTATGGGGTTCGTTAGCCTTTTCGTCAAAGAGTTGGTCGCTGTTGCCGTGGTCGGCGGTTACGACGAGAGCAGCGCCTATTTCGTCGGCGGCTTCGGC
>CASFWX010000014.1 GCA_949298545.1 uncultured Verrucomicrobiota bacterium
CGTCGCCCTCGATTTTTACAGCTTCCGCCCCGCCTTCCTGAAGGAGCGCGCGGCAAGCGTCCAAGAGCTTGTCAAATGAGTAGTGCGCTATCGCAAAGGGCAAATCGGCTACGAGCAAGGAATCTCCGCAGGCGCGGGAAACAGCCGCCGTATGGTGAATCATGTCGCGCAAGGTCACCGGTATAGTGGAGGAATATCCGAGGATATTGTTCCCGACGGAATCGCCCACAAGAATCATGTCCATTTTTGCCGCGGCTGCAAATCGCGCAAACAGCGCGTCGTAGGCGGTAATCATGGCGATTTTTTCAGCGCCTTTTTTGGCTAGGATTGTTTTTGTTGTTTCTTTCATCTGGTTTTGTGGGATTTAAAAAGTCTATTAAGACGCTCTCAGGAGAGGATTTATTTCCTGCAAGCACCGATAGTATATCGGTATCCGGACCCGAAATAGTCCCGCCAATCGTAAAAGTCGGCCCTTTGTAAAAACGCCTTTTGTCCCCCGGCGCTGTCGCCATTCCCAATTTGTTCAACAAGGTGCGGAAAGGCCCGTCAGCTGCGTCCAAAGACATTGCAATTTTAATTTTCCAATCGCGGAAATTTTCATCTGGATTAAAGAACACCGTTCCGGAATAAGAATACAGATAAATTTGAGAGCTTTCCACTTCAAAGTTTTCTATTTTGAAGTTGTAGTTAGTCTGGGCCGAACGCGTGATATTGAGATTTGCCGAGTCGTACTTTATTTCGTAAAGATACGGCAAGACCTCTCCGAGAGCATCTAGTTGCCGTGAGCTTTCGCCGAGAATACGGCTGGTTAGGTTTATGGCAAACCCAGTAATTCCGATTGCGCTTCCCGCCGCTGTGTTTTTGTCGACTAGCCTAATGACGCCCCCTTCTTTGCTGGCCATTTTAATCGAACCGATGAGATATGCAAAGAGGTGTTCGGCATTATTGCCGGATCCCTTAAAAGATGCGTCTAAGTCGAATTTGCCTTCAAGCATCGCGCGTTCGGGATCTTTGAAAGTTTTGGCGGTTTCAAAATCTTTTAAAGATATGGAAGCAGTATTTACGTTGTATGGAATTTCGCCTTTGGGATTAAAAGACAGATCAAGCTCTCCTTTGAGTGGCGCTCCCATTAATGAGGCTTGCAAACTCGGGACTTTAAGGGATAGCTTTGATGCAACTATATCGGCAGTCGCATTTTCAAGAATTGTCTTTCTGGACATTGACAAATCTTTTATTTTTATAGAAGCGTTCATCGGAATACCGATATACCAAAAAGCTTTTGCGTCTTTTTTAGCTATGGAATCTGCTTTATTGTAGTCAGGCGGCGGGGGCCCAAAGTACTGGGGCTGAGGGGCGGGTTCTATAGCCTGGCGGGCAGGAGCGGTATTTGAGGATGGCTTTGAATCTGCTGGAGAAAAACTTGAAAACAAGGTCAGCACGTCTTCAAGAACAAGCGAGTCGGCATCAAGCTTAAGATTAAAATCGCGGTCTTTGTCGAGTTCTGCAGAAAGGCGAGTTTCTCCGTTGGAGCTTTGCATATAAAGGTCGCCTTTCAATGACAAAGCGCCGCTTTCAGAGAGAGAGAAGTTTAATCCGGAAACTGCGCGGCCGATTCTTTGTCTTTGGGTGCTGCGGGCAATGAGATTGTCTATTTTTGCGTCAAGTTTGGCGCTGAAAGAAGGATGTTTATCGAGACTTAGGGAGTCTGCTTCAAGCGAGAAGTTCAGATTCCCCATGGAGATATTATTGAACTTTGACAAGGGCGGCTGGCGCAGCAGAGCCGCCATTTGCAAGTCTCCAGACAGAAAAAGCTTTGAGAACTTTTTTTGAGATAGATCGATAGCCGTACTGCCGGATATCTCGGCGAAATCAACATCTCCACTGGCTATTCTAATCTTGTCGGCGCGCACCCCGAATTCTTTTCCGTTCCATGCCAGGGCAATATCTCCCGAAGCGGAAATATCTGAAATGAGAGGGGTGTTTTCAGATTTTACATACAGGGATTTAATACCTGCTCGCCCTGAAAAAACAAAGGCCGATGTATCGAGCTTTGGCGCTTTTATTTTGCCTTCGATTGAAAAATCTTCCGCGTCGGCCGATGGCACAAAAGGCCTAAATGCGGCAAATGGGAATGAGACAACCTTTATGTCGGCAATTTCCGATTTCTTAAATGTTAATTTTTTAGAAATGGTATCGAACTCAAGTTCGTCTACATTTGCTATCTTTAAAATGTTTTTTTCTCCGTCGACCGAAGCGCTGAAATTCTTGAGGGAAATTTTGCCGTTGGCGTATGAAACCTGCGCTGAAACATCAGCCATTAAATCTTTAGCGGAAGCGCCGGACATTGACCATATGCTTGACAAGAGGGGTGAAAGGTAGCCTTTAATATTTAAGTCAGCTTTGGCCTTTCCATCGGCCATGCCCCTCTCTAATCCAAGGTTTATCGAGAGTTTTCTTTCGGGGTTTTCAAGCACCTCAGCTGCCGCATTGATACGAACCCATTCTCTCCATCTCAGTAGAGTTTCGACTTTAAGCGTAGCGTTTAGGTTTTCGAATATTTTATTCTGTTTGTCGGAATATGAAATCCCCGTAAAATTGAGAGGGGAAACCGTTTGAAGCTTTAAATCGCCGTTCGTTTCCCGAATTAGGGAAAGTTTAGCGCAGATATCATCGCAGAGGAAACTCGATTCCTTTGGGATAAATTCGCCTAACATTTTAGATGGAATTGCGAGTGTTATATTGGCAAGTTCGCCGTCAGGCAGTTTTGAAAAATCCGATAAGTCCAAGCTGAAAGCCTGCGGAACGATGAGGTTTAGAATGTTTTTATTTTCGCTTGAAAGAGAAATATCGCCTTTGGCTATATTCAGAATATTCCCATTTTTTGCCACTTCTACTTCGCCCGAAATACCGACAACGCCTGCTCCTGAAAAATCGGGGTTTATTTTTTTCAAATCACATAGCTCGCCGGAAAAAATTGTCTTGGCGCTCATGCGCTCGCAGAAATTTTCATATTGCGCTTCGAGATAGATCTGAGATGAAAAAGAAGGGCAATTCGGAATTATTGCAAGCAGCATGCTGCCGATATCCGAGTTGTCAGCGTCCATGCGCGCTTTAAAATTCCCGTTTTTGAGGCCCTCTTTCCAAAGGCATTCCGCTTGGAGTATTTTCTTTTTATTCTGTTCAAATAGCGTCTTGAGCGATATGCTCTCCCCTGTCTTCTCTGCTTTTGCCAGTACTTTTAACGCTTTCTTATCGCCGCTTGGAAGCGAGGCGTAAATTTCCGCTTCCAGCAACCCGGAATAAGGCTGCAATTCTTTATCAACTTGGAAGTTCTTTAAATTTCCCTTGAGAGATATGCTAGACGATTCGGAAAGCAGCAATGAAATATCGAGGTCGGCGTTTTTAACGCAAAGTTCCCAGCCGAATCCGCCCGGCCTGTCGCCATTTGCGCTTGGCGAGTCTTTTGCGCGACCGGAAGAAGTTTTATCTATGGCAAGCGAATATTCAAATCCGGAAATTATCAAATTTGAAAGATTGATTTTTTTGGAGAATAAATCCGCTATTGAATAATTCGTTTCAAGCGAACTCAAATTTGCGTGGCAACCGTTTGAAAGAGGTAGTTTTAAGTCCCTCAATGCAAGTTTTCCTATGGATAAATTTACCTCTCCGATGCTTGCCCCGGGAAAAGCTTTCGCTATTAGCAAATTCGCTTGCCGAGTTTGGAATGCTGCGCTTGTCAACGCGTAAGCGAGCAAACATGCCAGACCTATAAAGAAAAGTAATATTGCAATCGCAAGCAGTTTTTTCATTTAAATACCTTTTCGGCTAAGCTTTTCTTGATTCTGAGAGTTAAAATTAGATTTTCCCTAAGCCCGAAAAACTCGCTCTCGTACTTGTCTTCGTCTATTTTCCCCTTGAGGAGCTTTTCGGAAGCGGGATCCGTTAAAATCAATTCAAAAACATCTAGGGTTTCCGGAATGGAGTTTTTCATCCAATATCCCACGTTTGGATATTTCCGCAATTCCCAAGGTGCGGGCCATGGAGATACGGAAGTGACAAATGCAATGGGAATTTCCCGCCCGTATTCGGAGTTTTTTGAGCAATCGCCTATGCGCGAAACGAGGTTGTTAAAATCGTAGACGGTATGCGAGAATATAAACGGATTGCGCGAATCGGAATGGAAAGTTTTCGCCGCTCGCTCAGCCAGTTTGTACTGCCAAAAGGCAAGGAGGGAAATTGTCAAGAATCCGCCGAGAAAATAAAGAATTTTCTTTTGCGATAAAATTGCCTGGACTCCCATTCCAGCAAGCGCGCATATAAAAACTTCGGCAGACAGCAAAAGCCAGGGAGTCTTGTATGTCAGAACGCTCAGAATTAGGATTTGCAGACCTGAACAAAGAGCCAGATATATGGCGATATTTCTGCGTTTCCCCTTTATTGCCAGAAAGAAGCCTGCGAGAGCCAAAAGGCTTATAGGCAAGTCTCCAAAGATAAAAGCTTCGCGCTTTTGCAGAAAAAGAAGCTTTAAATAGAAAAAAGGCCCTCCGGAAAAGTCTTTGTTTCCGGCCTTTTCAAAGTAGTGCGAATATGAAAAAAACGCGTCCGACAATCCGCGCCAATTAAAGCCAAAACTGGAAAAAAACAGCACAAACACAATAAAAAAGCCAAAGAATGCCAGCCCCCATAAGGGCATGGATTTGCGCGATAACAGAGAGAAATTCCTGGAGGTAAAAATTTCCGCGCATGCCGCGAGCGCAATAGAGGCGAAAGCTATAATGGAGGTTTCTTTCGTCGCCTGGGCAAGACCCGCAAATATTCCCATTGAAACAGCCGATATTGCAGATGGATTTTTTATAAAAAACCAAACCGACATTGACAGGGCAAATATAAGAAAAGCGAATATGATTTCTTGAACGAAATAAACCGAGTAAATAGAAGCCAAAGAAGATATTGCAAACGCTCCGCAGGCTCCCCAAGCCGCGCCGCGTCCTATTTCCCGCCCAAAAAGCAGGAAAGATATAAAAATTAGAAGAGAAAATATGCCCATGCTCCGGCGCAAATCTCCTATGCTTATTTCGGAGCTGTCGGATTTTCCGAGCGCTTTTTGAACCAATGCCGCAAAGTAGTAAAGAGTAGGGCCATGCTGGCCGTTGGGGTTGTAAAAATAGCCGTCGCCGTCGAACAATTTTGCAAATACAACAGCTTGTTCCGCCTCGTCGCCGTGTGTGATGCGTGTCGAAGCGTTGTAATCGCGCAAGCCGAAGCCGGCAAAAATCACGGAAAAGATTAGTGCTATATAGACGAGCCTTTTCATAGCTTTCCGTCAAAAGCCTTCATAATTACCCCAGCGAACTCTTTGGGCGGTTTAATGGGAATTCCGAGCTCATTCACAAAGGCATGCACGGTATGTCCGACAAGCAAGAGTTTGCCATTTGCGCGCATCTCATACTCTATCTTTATTCGCACGCCGGGTTTTTCGCGAATGGAAGCCGATATTTCAACTGTATCCCCGAAACGCGCGGGATTTTTGTATTTTAGGCACGCCTCTATTACGGGCAAATGTATTCCTGAATCGGAGAGTTTTACATAGCTCAATCCGAGTTTTTCAATGAGATCGATGCGCGCGCATTCGCACCAGGGCAGGTAGTTCGCGTGGTAAACCACGCCCATCGCGTCGGTTTCGGCGAATCGCACTGTAATTTGGGTCTTAGAGCTTATCATAATATAAAATTACAATGGTATTTCATTTTCCGAAACTTGTTCGGGCGTTTGACGCCGGCGTATAAGTTTTAAAGATCCGTCCTTGCGAATCAAGACTTCGGGCGAAGCCGGATAGGAGTTGTAATTGGAACAGCTCATCGAACTGCAATACGCTCCGGCTCCGCCGATAATGCAAAAATCTCCAATTTCAGGGCGCACGAGGCGGCGTGGCGACAAGCCTTCGGGGTCTGCGGGTGCGGGAGTCAGAATATCTCCGCTTTCGCAACAATGCCCGCATACTACATATTCTCCGTACTCGCGATTCTCGCAGCCTTCTCGAGGCAGTATGGCGATTGGATGCTGGGCGCCGTAGAGGGAAGGGCGAAGTATATCAGTCATGCCGGAATCCGTCTTTATAAATTTGTATCCGAGCGGTCCCGTATCGCATACGTCTGCGACTTTTGAGAGTACGACGGCGCAATTTGCCAACAAAAATGTTCCAGGCTCGATTTCAAAATGCAGTTTCCGCCCAGTGCGCTCGGCAAATTTTTTTACGAGCGCGGCTACGGGCTCTCCGATTTTTTGAAGGTCAGTGGAAATTTCCCCTTCGACGCGTCCGACTTTATATCCGCCTCCCATATCGAGAATTTCGACATCGGGGAAACGTTCGACGGTGTCCAGACTCATTTCCGCCACTTTTTGCCAGACTAGGGGATCCGATCCGGATCCTATATGCGTATGTATGCGGACGATTTTTAAGGAATATTTTTTTGCAATATCTTTTGCCTTGTCGATGTACTCGTGCCAAATTCCAAATGAGGATGCCGGGCCTCCGACGTTTGTCCTGTTTGTTCCCCCTGATCCGAGACCCGGATTTATTCGCACTCCAACCGATTCTCCCGGGGCGCATTTCCCGAAGTTTTCAAGCTGAAACAAGGAGCAGGCATTATATTTTACGCCGAGCGCGATAAGTTCGTCCAGGTTTTCTGGAGCTTGCTGGGAAGAGAGGGAAATATGTTCGGGAGGGATACCCGCGCGCATGGCTCGCTTTGCCTCATGCGAGCTTGAAGCGTCGATTTGGATTCCCAGCGAATTAAAAATTTTTAATATTGCAGCGTTTGAGGCTGCCTTCATTGCATAGCGCACAGTTAGCCCGAACACATTGGGAAATGCCAGCGCCGCGCGGGCCTGCCTTTCGAGGGAGGCTTCGTCGTAAACATAGCACGGTGTGGAATATTTTTCGGCGATTTCCATCGCGAGATCCCGCGAAAGAAACATATTATTTTCATGATTCATATTCAGAGGCGGAGTTTGCACTATTGCGGGAGTTTGTCAACCGCTTCAATGACGGCGGATTTGGTAAGTATGCTTGGCAACACTATGGGAGAATCCGGCGATTTGGGCGAGTACAAGAGGTTTAATGGAACGCCGGCGCGCCCGAATTTTTGCAACTGTTCCAATATTTCCGGATTTTTATCCGTCCAGTCGCCCACGAGCATTTTTATATTTTTTTTCTCAAAAAGTTTCCTTATCGATTCCGAGCCGAGTATTGATTTATTGAATTGGCAGGTTAAGCACCATGCGGCGGTGAAATCGACATATACGCTTTCGCCTTTTGACAGCATTGCCGAAAGCTTTTCGGGGCTCCAGGCATTTTCAGGGATTTTTTTCACTTCGGCAGGTTTCAGAGCTTCCGCTGGGCTGACGAAGCATAATGCCGTTGCAGAAAGTATCAAAGCCGCCGATACCGCGCCAATCCTTAAAAATTTAGAGTAATGCGGAGCGGAATAAATGCCGTATATTCTCAAGCCGACCGCCATTATCAGTGATGATGCGAGCAGTGTCGATATTTGTCCCGTCTGCTTGTCGAATACCCATGCGAGCCAAATTGCGCTCGCAAAAAGTGGGATTGAGAGAATATTTTTTAAAACTTCCATCCATTGCCCGGGGCGCGGCATAAAGCTTGCGAATCTCGGAACGGCGGCCAATAACAGATATGGCGTTGCCATTCCCAATCCGAGCGAGGCGAAGATTAAGGATATTTCCATTGGAGAAGCGTCTGATGTCAGGGCAGCTCCAATGGCGCTTCCCATAAATGGAGCCGTGCACGGACTTGCCACGAGAACGGCAAACACGCCTGATAGGGCCGAAGAAAGATATTTGTTTCTCGCTTTTTTTTCGTCCGAAATTCCAAGTGCTGACAATCCTGAACCAATCTCATAGGCACCGGCGAAGGAAAGCGCCATGGCGAAAAACAATAGAGCCATTAGAGCTACAAAAGTCGGATTTTGCAATTGAAACCCCCAGCCGAAAGACTGCCCGGCGCTCCTCAGACCGATAAGGATCCAAGCGAGCGCGATAAAACTAAACAAAACCCCAAGAGAATACGCCAATGCGCCGATTAGGCGCTTCTTGTAAGATTCGTCGGCGGATTGCGCAAAAGACATCGCTTTCAACGCCAAAACTGGAAACACGCAGGGCATGAGATTTAAAACCATTCCTCCTATGAAGGCGCCAGCCAAGGATAATAATAAATTTATTAAATAGCCGCCCGGCGTTTTTCCGATTTCGGCGATTTCCGATTTCGCAAGTTTTATCGGGATCGACATTTCTTTGCTCCCTGGTACGCAAGTATCCGAGCACGCCAGCCACTCGGCAGACACTTTGATTGCTCCGGAGGAATCCGCGGATATTTTTTTAGGGGCGCAGATTAAATATGAAAATACGGCCGAATTTTTATAGCCGTCACATTCGGAACCAAAAAATTTGAATTTTATCGGGGATTGGGATTTTTCGAGGCGGGAGGAAAATCCTTCGGGAAGGGATAGGGCAAGTTTTGTTTCGGTTCCATCTTTCCCGGAATCCGACAAGGCGTATATGTGCCAAGGATCCGGTATGTCGAATCGGATTGTCATTATGGCAGCCTGACCCGCCGACAGGGTATCCGTGGAGAGAGAAGCCGAAACATTCACTGATGACGCCCATACAGGCACGAATTGAAGCGCTAAGGCGGAATAAAGGGCTATTTGAAAAATTTTTTTCATGATTGCATTGTTGGAAATTTAAAAAAAGTTGACAAGATTCCGAAGTACATCACTTTCTAAAGAAACGAAATTAGGGGGGCTTTTGTCTTCCGCAACAAATAAAAAAGGAAAATATATGTCTGGTATAGGAGGTTTGCTTTCCAACGATATAGGAATAGATCTCGGAACGGCCAACACATTAGTTTATGTAAAGGACTCGGGCGTCGTCATAAGCGAACCGAGCGTTGTCGCCGTCTACAATAATTCCAAAAAGGTTGTGGCGGTAGGCGAGAAAGCCAAAAGAATGCTGGGAAAGACGCCCGCCAACATAACGGCGGTAAGGCCGATGAAAGTCGGCGTAATCGCGGATTTTGAAATTACGGAAGTTATGTTGCGCTCGTTTATAGAGAGGGCATCTAAGCAGTGGAAATTTGTCGCTCCGCGGGTGGTCATAGCGGTGCCGTCCGGAATAACCGAGGTCGAGAGGCGCGCAGTTCAAGAATCGGCGATCCACGCGGGGGCGCGCTCTGTATGCCTCAAAGACGAACCTCTCATGGCGGCGATCGGAGTGGGACTTCCGGTTGAGGAGCCGACAGCGAGCATGATTGTCGATATTGGCGGAGGCACGACGGAAATCGCAATTATTTCCCTCGGAAACATCGTCTTTACCCGGAGCGTGCGCATAGGCGGAGACAAATTCGACGATGATATTATCCAATATATGAAGCGCGCCTACAACCTCATCATAGGAGAGCGCACCGCAGAGGAAATCAAGATAAACATAGGATCCGCATTCGAACTCGACAACGAGCTTACTTGGGAGGTGAAGGGCAGGGATTCAGTCGCGGGATTGCCCAAAACCCTCTACGTCACCTCACAGGAAATACGCGAAGCTCTCGGGGAGTCGCTCAAAGCCATTACCGACGTAATACGCGAAGCTCTCGAACAGTGCCCTCCAGAACTGAGCGCCGATCTCGTCACGCGAGGAATAGTTCTCGCAGGCGGCGGCTCTTTGTTGCGCAACATAAACCTTCGCATAAGCGATGTCACCGGGCTTCCCTGTTTTGTCGCAGACGATCCGCTTAGGGCCGTCGTCAACGGCACAGGTGCCGTGCTTCAAAACTACGAGTTCTGGACAAAGGAAAATTCCTGAGGCCTGAAAATTGGAGCGGAGAAAATTCAAAGCCGTTCGCAATCTGGCGATTTTCGCAGTTGTGATTATGCTGTGCCTGTTCGCGCCCCAGGCAGTGCGCAATTTCGCGCAAAGAATGTTTGGCGAATTTCGCGCACCGATAGACTCCATTCCATCGCATCTGAGCGATCTTGAAAAATACTGGTCTCTGCATTCGAACTCAAAGCGCGCCCTGATAGAGGCAGGGCGCGATTTGGCCCGCTTGAACGCCTCCTATGAATTAAAACTCTTGGAAAACGGCATACTGAAAGAGAGGTTGGAGCGCTACGAAAAAATACTCCAAATGCCCTCCTACGAAAAATTCAAAAGCGAAATTGCGCGCGTTATACGCCGCGATATAAACGCTTGGTGGCAATATCTAACCATACGAAAAGGGAGTTCGGACGGTATCCGCAAAGGCTATGCTGTAATTTATTCGGGCGGGGTCGTCGGGCGAGTGGTCAGGGTTGAAAGCAATACGGCTCAAGTCGAACTCGTTGGCAGTTCGAAATTCCGCATGGCAGCCCACGTATTGGGAGACGAGCGCCCCGTGATATACCAGGGCCTCGGGTCGCTCGCTTTGCGCGGCGCGAGCGGTGAAGTCACGGACGTTCCGGCCGACCTTTATGCGAGTCCCGCCAAGCCCTTAAAGCTCGTGACTTCAGCTCTTGCCGGTTCATTCCCGGAGGGGATTCCCATAGGGGACGTCGTTTCCTTAAAGCTCGATTCAGATGGCATTTTTAAAATCGGGCAAGTGCGTTTGAGCGGGGATATTTCAAATATCCGCGAAGTCACTGTCCTAATACCGGTAAGCGAACTAAGCGATGTGCAATGATAAGATCTTTCGACATTCGCGTCCCGATTGCGCTTTTTTTTAATATTTGTTGGGTATTTGTCATATCCTCTATAAACTCGGAATTGGCGCCGCATGCATATATTTTGCTTCCGGCTATTTTAATAGTGCCCCCGGCTGCTTTGCTCAATTTTGGCGGTTCCATGCTTGTAGTGGGATTAACTTCCCTCTTGTTAGAGGCTTTTATTCCTGTAAGATTTTTTCTGACATGCGCCTTCTCGCTCGCGGCAGCCCTTTTTATACACGGAATGCGTTTCAGATTGCGGACCCTCGA
>CASFWX010000015.1 GCA_949298545.1 uncultured Verrucomicrobiota bacterium
GCCTGTTCAATGGCTATCACCGGAGACAAGCCGCGTATGGAATCTACGGCAGGCTTGTCTATTTGGCTCAGCAGCCGGCGCGCGTCAGCCGACAGGCTCTCCATGTATTTGCGGTACCCTTCAGCGTATATCGTATCGAAAGCCAGAGAGGATTTTCCCGATCCGCTGCGCCCCGTAAAGGCTACTATTTTCCCGCGAGGAATGTCGACATCGACATTTTTTAGATTGTGTTCGCGCGCCCCGCGCACTTCTATCAGGTCGGAGGCGGATTTGTCTTCGGCGCCTGGCATGCTGCTTGTTTTTGCAGGGCATGCCCCATCGCAAACTTCGGGCGTGTTCAGAAGATTGGAGCATGCGGAGGATTTTTTCCCTTTGGTGCTTCGCCTGTTTGATTTTGTTTGCATTGTTTTTACGGATTTGGATTATATTTGCCAAATGTTGGGAGCTTTCCAGAAAAAAGTTGCGGGTTGGGCGGTGTTTTGCGTTTCGATTGGCGTTATCGGAGCATTTGCCCTTTTGGCCTTGAAATTGCTCGGCGAGTTTCTCTCGGAATTTTCAACAGTGGTGTGGCCTCTCGCAATCGCGCTGATTGCTTCTTTCATGCTTCGCCCCGCCGTGGATTTCATATCGCGGAAACTTAAAATTTCTCCCGGCTGGGCGTGTTTGGCTATATTTGCCCTCCTATGCGCGGTAGTCTCGGCCGCTGCAATCTTTCTGCTTCCTTCCCTTGTTTCCCAATTGGCGCAATTGGCCGGAGAGATACCCTCCGCAATACAAAATATTGGAGCGCATATCGCAGAGCGCTATCCGTCAGCCAAGGATTTTTTGCACGATAAGATAGCTGAATTGAAACTCGCCGCCGTCGGTAGCCTCTCTCCGGAATCGCTGTTCTCATACTTAAAGAAAATTTTTGCCACAGGTTGGGCGGCCACAGGGGGAATCGTTTCGGCGGCGTCTTTCGCGGCGGCATTTGCAGTGGTCCCGATTTATCTCTGGTATATGCTTACCAGCCGCTTCGACTTCTTCGCAAATCTCGAAAAAAATCTCGATTTCATATCCCCTGCGGCAAGAGAAAACATAGTGTTTTTTGCGAGGAGATTTTCGGAGATTATGGAGGTCTTCTTTCGCGGGCAACTTCTGATTGCAGCAATAATGGGCATTATGTACGGTGTGGGATTTGCCGTAGTCGGCGTCAAATTCGGGCTTTTGCTGGGCTTTGCCGCCGGGCTTCTCAACATTATACCGTATTTTGGAACGGTCATAGGCCTGGCGACTATACTCCCCGTCGCAGCCTTTCAAGACGGAGGCGGACTTTGGCTCGCGGCGGCGGCTTTATTCGTTTTCGTCCTCGTGCAGATGTCGGAGGGGTATATATTGACTCCAAAAATAATGGGAAACCGAACAGGCTTGCACCCGACAGTCATCATTTTTGCCGTATTCTTTTGGGGCATCGCCCTCAACGGCGTTCTCGGAATGATACTGGCAATACCTTTGACGGCTTTTGCGGCGGTCGCTTGGGAACGCGCAAGATCTCTAATGAAGCATATTGAGTAGCAGGCTAAAAAAAGAGCGCGTTTTTGGGATCCCAATCCTGCGGTATGGCAGGAGCGCGTTAAGCAAAAAACTTCCGCCCCGGAATAAACTATTCCTTTTGCGGAACTGTGGTTGGCTCGAATTCTATCAGGGTTTTCCCCTTCTCCAAAAGAGCCAGATGCCCATTGCGGATTGCGAACGAGTCTGCCTTGTTCAGCGCGGATAGAAATTTAGACTCGTATTCGGAAAATGGTCCCATGCGCCGGGTGGAGTAAACCTTGTCCGCTTTGAACGATCCATTTGCCGTCATTTCCACTTCCCCGCCGAAAAGATTGTCTCCGGACATTCCATTTATGCGCTTGCCGTCCTTCGAGAACTGCAAATATACAATGCTTCCGTCGCTTTTTAAGTCAGGCATCTTTGCGCCGTCCCGTCCTTCGAGAAAAATGGGAGTCCAAGCAGTGCCGCCAAGTTCTTCGCACGGATTGCGGAAACTTTCGGAACCGCCCATGCAGCCGAAAAGATACAGGCATGTGCAAAGCGGAAAAAACGAAAATATTTTTACTATATTTTTTCTCATGTTTGCTTAGACTGCTTTAAACTTTAAATGTTTTGCGAAAATAAAAAATAATCTTTTACTGGCGGGCTATTTGCCGATCCGCGGCTCGTCTCTGGAAAGCTTCTCCCTGACGGCGAGAAATATGTATTCGTCTATCGTCTTTATGTTCAGGCGATCCATGTGCCTCATCAGTTTCCTAAAATCCGACAGTTTTAAGCGGATTTCAAGAGTGTCCGACATTATTCTCTCTATCGATGCGCTTGCGTATTTGGGAAGTTCTCCGCGCAATTTCCAACCTTCAACCGTTTTTACGGATACTCCGCATTTTGCGGCGAGCTCCTTGCGGGAAAGTCCTATCTTTCTTTGCCATTCTTCCAAATCTTCGTATCTCATGTCTGGTGAAATTATCTTTTCTAATTTTATAAATGGGCAAATTTAAACAATATTTTGCCTTAAATTAAGGTATTTTTAACTTGATAAACCCTTAATTCAAGGAAATAAGATTAACCCATGAGAGAAGTTAGCGTTTTCATCAGCAAAAAAAAGGCGGTTAAACTAATTTCAAAATCCAGGCGAAATTGCGGGAAAAAAAAGAATATAATAGAGAATTTGTCGAAAGTAATTGCACAGAAAATACGCAAAGACGAAAAAAACAAGAGAATTAAGAGCGTAAAAAAAGAAGCTTTGCGGTCCGTCAAATCATGCGAATCCGCATTGGCGTCTAAAAATGTAACGCTCCCCCTTTCTCTCCCAATTGTTGTCTATCGCGGAATTGTCAAGATATCCGACACATACAAATGCACGCCGGAAACGTATATAGTAAAAGTTTTAAGGGAGGAAATAGACGGAAAACATTTGTCGTTGTGCGGAGGATTGCGCAAAACGCTCAAGTGATTTCCGCTTATTGGCTTAAATCGACTTTTAGTTTAGAGACAGCATCTGAATGTGCGGCGGTTTTGCCGTCGACAATGACGAACAACCCCTTGCCTTTGCCATATTTTTCACCAGTTTTGTCGTAGAAGACGGAAACGGATCGGCCTTTAATGAGCATGTCTTCTATGCAAAACCAATCCCAAGAGTCCGGAACTATCGGATTTACCGATAAAATATTTCCGATTTCCGGGCGGATTCCCAATAGCCCTGATATTATGAGATTGCAGAATTCGGAATGGTTGTAGTCCTTTCCGCGCTCGCGCCCGCCTTTTCCCTTAGGCCATGCTTCTCCGTTCCAGTTTTCAAGGCGCGTGCGCGATATCCAGTCGCCTGTATAGGGATTCAGATTTTCGTCTATCCACATAACTCTTTCCCCCGACGGGAGTATTCTGCGGTGAGACATCGCATAAGTTTGCAATGTTTCAAAGTACAAATGTTTATCCGCCCACGGGCAATGGGGATAATCGTTGATAAAGTTTGCAAGCGCGACGAGAGTAATGGTTGTCGCATACGGCCAGGAAGGGCCGTTCCATTGGCATTCGTGCCCGGTGTAGCTCACTTCGAATCCCGAATGGCGCTGTTCGGCCGTCGTAGGGCCGTAGGGGGCTTTGAATCCCCCGCTGTCGGAGAGCTGCTTCCATGCGTCCGAATATTCGAAAGGCGGTATCGAAAAATACCATGGAGTGTATCCGTGGAGTTCGCGGGCGTCGGAGAATTTGTCGCTCCCGTATGGTATTACCTTGTAAAATCTCGCTTCGCCGTCCCACAGTTTGTCATTTATCAGGCGCTTGATTTCATCGGCTTTTTCCGAAAAGAGCTTTGCGTCGGCGCCTTCTCCGAGAAGGGTGGCTATCTCTGATATTGCCAGCGATTCCCCGTACATATAAGAGTTTATTGTGGCGCGGTAGCCCCGGAACTTTTCGTCGAGCTTGCCTGATATGGAAACTTCCATGCCGTCTCTATTGTCGGTTTGCCAAAAGAGTCCGTTTCGGGAATCGAGCTTTTCGCTTTCCCAGGCGGCGAAATTTTCCTTCATTTTTGGGTAGAGCTCCCTCAATAGCTCAATATCTGGAAAATTCTTGTAAAATTCGAGTATGGCGTGGGCGGGCCAGAAGGAATAGAGGCGAACGTTCTTGCCGCAAGAATACCAGTAGCGCGCGTACGACTTCAGGTAGTCCGGATTCTTCAGCCACCGCCCTTCGCCGAAGTGGAAAGCTGCCGGGCATGCTATTGCATTGTGAAGGCCAGACCATGGAACTTTCGGCAAGAACTCCGTTATGACATATTCATTTTCGCCGGTCTTTTTAATGTGCTTGCGGTAGGTCCACCAGCGGAAGTAATAGGTTTTTTGCAGGGCGGAGTCCGGGCATTCAAAAAGAGGTATGTTTGAGCGGAGAAATGCGAGTGCTTGGGAGTTGTCAATTTCGTTTTTAAAGAGCTCTTCATCGGCGGCATTGAATTCGGAGACGCAATCGGAAAGAATCTTATCGCTCACCAGACCGGATCCGAAAACCGCAGCGGAATATAGTGCTATGACAACAGTGATTAAATATTTTTGCATATTTGTATTTGATTTAAGTAAGTAAAGGGAAAACAATCTACTTATTGGACCTATCCGCGGGATAATTCGGATATTTTTTTAAGGTCGAGTTTCCCCGTGGGCAGCAGCGGAATGGAGTCCACCCTAACGAGATATTTTGGCTGCCAAAGATTGCTGATTCCGGCGTTTCGCAGGGCCTCTTTTGCCTCCGAAAGCGTAATGTCGATTGTTGAAAGCAGCACGAGCGCTTCCCCCTTCGCCTTGTCGAGCCTTGATCCCACGGCGATTTTCGGGACTTCCGAGTCTGCCAAGCCGAGTTCGCGGGCGAGCGTAGTTTCAACCGTCGCGTGCGGAACCATTTCTCCGCCTATTTTCGAGAAGCGTGAAAGCCTCCCGTCTATAAATAAAAATCCGTCTTCGTCTATTCTGGCGATATCTCCCGTGACGAGCCAGTCTCCGACGAGGGTTTTGGAAGTCGCTTCCGGGTTGTTCAAATATCCTGCGAACACGTTTGCTCCGCGCATGGACAACAGCCCGCTCTCGCCGGCTTCAAGCACGGTTGTTCCGTCGTCGAGCGAGAGTATTCTCGCGCTCATTCCGGGAAAGAGTTTGCCTATGGATCCCTTTCGGGTGCCAGTTGAAAAATATTCGAAATTTCTCTCCGGCATGTTTACTCCGACGACGGGGCTCGCTTCGGTCAATCCGTACCCTTCGCGATAGGTTTTCCCGAATGCGGCGTTCCATAAATCCTCGAATCCCTTGGGTGTCTTTTCGGCGCCGGCTATGGCCATTCGAAGGCTTTGCATGTCCTCGCGTGTGGCGTGCTTCAAATAGGCGCGGAAAAACGTGGGAGTTCCGATTATGGCGGTGGCGCGCTTTTCGCGGACTGCGCGGACGTTGTTTTTGATGTCTATCGGGCTCGAAAGGCTGACGGTGCGCTGCCCGTGAAGGGCGATATACCACACTTCAAAAAGCATTCCGAAACTGTGGAATATTGGAAGATTTGCCAGGAGAATATCCGAATCGTCGAACAGCCCGGTGATCTTTGTCTGCAGGCAGTTGGCTATCAGGTTGCGGCCGGTGAGTATCGCGGCTTTGGGAGCCCCCTCGGATCCGCTTGTAAATACCAGGGTGGCTTCCGAGGAGTTGTCGGCGAATTTTTCTATGCCGCGCTTCTTGCAGAAAAAATCCGCGCCGTTTTCAGCATCAGCGTCGGCTATTGAAATTTCGGCTTCTGATATTTCCGACAAGAGCGAATCTATGTCCACAATCTCGTGGGGAAACGGGAAGGACGGATTCGCCTTGGTTATCTTTTCAAGATAGGTCGACGACACGATGGCCGCCCCTATCTCCGCGGTGTCGAAACAGCTCTTTGCCGCGACCCTGCCGAGTGTGAAATTTATGTTTATCGGATTCAGTCCCGACAATACGCAGGCGTAGTTTGCAACTATTCCATGGAAGCCCGGCGGTATTAGAATCCCTATGCGTTTGCGCCCGGCGAATATCCTCTTGAAACGTTCCGACAAGGCTGACGATACACACAGTATCCTTCTCGATGAATATGTCTTTCCACCGTCGCTGAAATCGCAGAGCAAATCCGCTTTGTCGCTGTTTATGAGTCCGGAAACGAGCGAGTACGCCAGCCCGTAGCCCAATTCCTCGCGCCGCGAGAATTCGTCGTGACCCATGTCGCAAATAAACATGCCGTTCTTTGTGAAGTTTTATTGGGGGGCTGTCAACTGCTTTTGAGAGATTCAATATCTGAGCCCCAGCCGTTGATCTTTAAAAAATCCTCCGCAAAGTGCCAGCCGCGAAGGATTTCAGGGCGCGAAATTCCTGAAAATTTCAAAGCGGCATACAATGCCTCAACCGTCGCCAACCCGGCGGAGGGATCTTTGTATAGTTTCGATATGCGCGGATAGGCAGTTTTTACGCCTTCCGGAATCGAGCGCAGAATGGGAGTTCCGGATATTTTGGAACGGAGCTTGGGGAGAAGAGCCCAAGTGCTGTCGAGCAAAAGAATGGGCAATCCCGCGTCCGAGGGCGATATCGGTGGAGCTCCTATCTCCAAGAGAACGTGTCCCGTAGCGTCAAAAGCAAAACCGTCGCGCGCCTTTAGAAAAGTGAATCCCTCATGCCCGTGCAGATGGCTCATGGAGCATTTTTTTAGGTTTTCTTTGCAATGCCTTATCACTACGACTTTCATGTATAAGCAAAAAAAACGACGCCGCGAAACCGTGTCGAGAAATAAATATGTGCTTTAGATTAAGCTTATTGGTTCCGGGTAAAATATTGCCGGGACAAAAGATGCTTTGTTTATAGGATTCCGGCTTGATCGCCTTGCTAAACTTTTTTGCTTCTGCGTTTTGCCAATGAAATAATCCAGTTAAACCTCTACTTTATAGGAAATTTTCCTATTTTTAGAATGTATTTTCCCGGTTTCCCCGACAGTGCGCATTTGGCGTTGTAAGCTTGTGATAAGTTTCTTGAATTCAAAGTGTCTTCTATTTTGCCGGAAGCCAAAACCCGCCCGCCTTTTAGAATCAGCGCGTGGGTGAATCCGCGCGGAATTTCCTCCACATAGTGGGTCGCCATAACGATGGCGGGAATTTTTTTGTCCGAACATAATTTTTCAAGGAAAGACACAAAAGCCTTCCTCGCGACCGGATCCAAGCCCGAGCATGGTTCGTCGAGAAATATTACCGCGGGTTTTGTCATGAGCGCGCGCGCCAGCAGAACCTTTTGGCGCTCGCCTTCAGATATGGTGTTCCAAGAGGAGTCTACGAGATTGCCTATGCCCAGGCGCTTCATTTTGGAGTAGGCTTCCATGATCAGCCGTCGCGGAAGGGCTCCCCAGTAGTTGATTTGTCCGAATTTTCCGCTTATGACAACCTCGATGGCCTTTTCGTCGCGGTTTATTCCCCTGCGCAGATGGCTGCCGACAAGGGCTATTCTCTCGCGCATTTTTTGCCAGTTGTATGTGGAGTATTCCTTCCCGTCGACGGACATGCTTCCAAAGCTCGGGGTGTTGTATGCGCAAAGCGTGGAGAGCAGGGAGGTCTTTCCGGCTCCGTTTGCCCCTATTAGGATCCAGCGCTCCCCTTGGTATACCTCCCAATTTATGTCGCTAATAATTGGCCTGTCGGCTTCAAATCCGAGGCCGCAGGCGCACAAAATCTTTTTTATTTTTTTTGCCTTTCGGGAATCGCTGTTCATTATCCGCATATTTAAAAGGATTTTTATGGACGATTCCAAGATAATATTGGCTTCGGCCTCCCCGCGGAGGCGCGAGATACTTTCCGCGCACGCTTTGGATTTTGAGACTGTTCCTTCGGGCGCAGACGAACTCGCGGAGGCTGGATCTCCGCGTGAACTATCTCTCGAAAACGCCGTTTTAAAAGCCTCCTCAGTGGCGAGAGGTATCCCGAACAGGATAGTCCTCGGAGCCGATACAGTCGTCGCGCTCGACGGCGTCGTCTACGGAAAGCCGCGCGATGCGGCGGACGCTTTCTCGATACTTTCGAAGCTTTCCGGCAGAACTCATTCCGTTTTCACAGGCGTTGCGCTTGCGCGTTTTGACGGAGCTGGATTGAAAGTCCTAAAAGATGCGGAGGAGTCGAAAGTGACTTTTAAGGCATTGGACGCAGATGCGATAAACTCATATTTGAACCTCGTCGACGTTTCGGATAAGGCCGGCGCCTACGCCGCGCAGGAATGCGGATCGGCGATCATCGAAAGGATAGACGGAGATTTTGAAAATGTCATGGGTCTTCCTTTCGCCCTCGTCAAAAAGCTTCTCGACAGATTTGTGTCGGGACTATAGTATCGCTTTAAAATTGTGCATAATATAATGCAGGAGAATGATGACAGCGTGATTTGCGCGCCAGAAGCGCGAGGGGAAGCCGCGGCGGCGATTTTGGCTTTTTTCCTGACTATACTTGTCCATGCGTTTTTATTTTTTGCAATTCCTTACGAAATATCTTTTCCGGAAGTCAAGTCCGGCGAAGACGAATTTACGGTGGAAGTCCTCCCGCCCCAGATAAACAAAAAAAAGCCCGAATTTGTAGAGGCAAACCCGTACGGAAACTCGTCTCCGCCTGATTCTCCGGACGCTGCGGAGTCGTTTAAAGACCAAAGAGCCGCCGATATAATTGCCGATCCCGGATCGAAATCAAAAATGCCGTATTTGGAAGGCGAGATAAAAAACGGGAAAAAAATAGTGGAGGGCACGAGTTCGCCTGAGGATATCATTGCTCCGCAGGAAATCATGAAGGTGGTGGAACGGCCATTGGTTCGTCCAGCGCAGCCCCAGGACGTCGACGCTCCAAGCGAATCAAGCCAGGGCGGAAATTCTGGCGGTGGGGCGGAGGCGAGAGAAGGGAAGGAGGAAAACATCGAACAGAAACCGGAAAAAGGCTCCGGCGGCAGTGGCGGATCGCGGGAGGGAAGTTCGGGGGGAAAGGAGGCCGAGAACATTGGCGGGGCCCCGATTAAAGGTGATGACGCAGACTCCAAAGACGGTGATTCACTCATAATGGTTAAAGAGCATTCAGAATCCTCGGATTCCGGAAAAATCGATCGGGATCTTGGAAACGCGGGTTTCGGGGCGGAAGAATCGTCTTCGGAGCCTTCTGGAAATAATGCGGACAACTCGAAACTTGCCCCTTCCGGCGGACAAAAAACCTTAGCCGGCAATGGCAGCCAGACGGGGAGATCTCCCGAAAAATCCGCGCATGGGAAAAGCCCGCCGGAGGAGGATTTCCGGGAAGAGAGTTTGCCTGTCCCAAAACAGCGCCCGCAGCTGAGCATGAAGATTCCGGCAGGCCCCCTCGCCGATAACAGGTCTCACGCAAGCAGGCAGGGAATGCTTGCTGTCGACTCCCGTTTCAGCGAGTTTGGCGCATACCAGCAGCGAATGCTGGAGGCGATATCGAGGCAGTGGAATTTGCTCGGATCAAAATACGATTTGATCCCGGCAATAGGAACGCAGGTGGTCATAGAATTTTGGCTGGATAAAAACGGAGACTTGGTCCGGCACAAAATACTGTTCTCAAATTCCACAAATACCGGGCGGGGCCTTTGCGAGCAGTCGATTTTAACGACCGCCCCCTATGGCGAATGGACGCGCGATATGCTAAACGTCTTTGGAGACAGCGCCCAATCGGTCACAATAACCTTTCATTATAGATAATGGATATGTCACCCGAAGAATTCACAAGCTCAATCCCTCTTTCGTCCGGTTGCCAGATAATATCTTGCGATGCGAGCGGATTGATGGCGATAAACAAAAAAGCGGGCAGGGCGTCCCACCCAAATAAAGTGCCGAGGGCTTCCGCCAAGCCGCCTATAATTCGCGCGGATTACAATTACGAGGGGGAGTATTATTCGTGGCGGGATTCCGGAGGCGGAAAACGCCGCCTCTATCTCTTGAACCGACTCGATTCGCCGACTTCGGGAGTGGTTCTCGCCGCGTTTGATCCAGAATGCGCCCGAGCGGCAAAGGAGGCTTTTAAAAATAGGCTGGTAAGAAAAGTGTACTGCGCCATATGCGTGGGAAAGGTCGTTCCGAAGTTCGGCACGTGGACGGATAATCTAGCTTTCGTAAAAGGGGCGAATTGCGTGCGCGCAGTCCCAAGCTTTTTGCCGGGGAAAAAAGCCGTTGCAAACTACGAAGTCGAGGGGTTTGACGACAACGGCGCTGGGCTTTCGCTTTTAAGGCTTGAGCCAATTACGGGATTGACCCACCAGCTGCGCGTTCAGTGCGCGCGCAGGTCTGTCCCGATTCTCGGAGACGCGACATACGGGAACTTCTCTTTCAATAAAAAAATGAAATTGGCATCAAAACTAAACAGGCTCTTCCTGCATTGCGCGGAGACCGAACTGGAACTGGAATTTTTAGGGAAAAAAATTCACTTCAAGGCGGAAGCTCCGCTGCCTGATAGTTTTTCAAGCCTCATGCGCTACAACGCAAACATAGCAAAATTATTTATGTCCCGTTAGCGGAACTTCGGCAAGTCTTCAAAGTCTCAAAAATAGAAAATATGGATATTTTAAAAACATTCTGCGAATCTTTCTGGTCTGTTGCCGCTTTCAAGCGGGCGGCGTACGATTGGAAGTGGAAGGGAATTCTCTATTTCCTTCTGCTTTGCGCGGTGTCATCGGTGGGGGCGACTTTCGTCGCTTTCGGGCAGTTGCGCGCTTTTTACAAGTCGGATCTGCTTCCGGCGCTTGAAAGCCTGCAAGGAGTGAGCATAAAAGACGGCATTCTTGTTGTCCCGCAAGGCGAGCAGATAGATCTCAAAAACGCTTCAGGGGAAGTGTTCGGCGTGGTTACTCCCGGGCATCTCGACGCCAACGCGGCGAAGGGGCTCGTGTTTTCAGCAGAAAAAGACAGAATTTCATTCTATATGCCGGACGGAGGGGAAAGTTTCTTGCCTCTTGAAATGCTAAAGGAAATTTCACAATCCTATGGAGATGGCGGCATGCCTCTCGATACCCTCATGCGTTCCGCAATGGATGCCGCAGTGTTCATCGCTCCGCCGGCGATATTTTTGACTTCGATACTGCTAAACGGAATCTATGCCGCTATCATGTCTGCGGCTGCTTTTATAATTTCCCGTTCTGTCGTTCCGAGCCTCGGATATTGGAAGTGCGCCCGCATGGGATTAGTCTCGCTTACTCCCCCTGTACTTATCGATGCTGTCTGCGCGTCGGTTTTCGGGGTCTCCATACCGGGGTTTGTATACGCACTCATATCATGCGCGCTTCTCGTTCGGGCAATCCACTCCATGCGCTCCGGAAACGCGCCAAATGCGGGGAGCGGCAATTTTTGAAGCAGGCTGCATGCGCAGATGATATCCCGACCGCGGCGGAAGATTTTTATCTTGCCTAAAAGTGTAGCGCGGAGATTATATGCGATTCCTTTTGAAAAATGAGCAATAGCATAGACAAAAAAAGCGTAGTATCCTCCGCTTCTCCGTATGTTCGCAGGCCTGTGCCGGGATACGAGGAGAATTTTCAGGTCAGCGGGGATTATAAATCTTCGCTGCCCGACGTTCAAAACGCCGATAAAAATTCCATTCTCGGAGCGAATGTTCCGATCATGCAGGTCGGAATGCACAATTTTAAATTGCCTTTGAGGATAATAGGGAAGACCTGCGATGTGCGCGAGGTCTCGGCGAGCGTGACGTCCACAGTGTCATTGGCGGCAGACAGCAAAGGGATAAATATGTCGCGCATAATCCGGGTATTCTATGACTTTGCCGACAGGGTTTTTACGCCTGATACGCTCGAGGAAATTTTAGTCGAGATGAAGAAAAGTTTAAAAACATCGCGGGCGCGCCTGCGCATGGATTTTGAATATCCGATGCTTCAGCAGAGCCTGCGCAGCGGCCACAAGGCGTGGAATTATTATAAGTGCGCGTATGAGGGGTTGATAGACGATCTCGACATCTTTAGGAAATTTGTGCATTTCGACTTCATATATTCTTCGGCATGTCCCTGTTCTGCCGAACTTAGCGAACATGCGCGCAATACCCGAAACGTCTATTGCATACCGCATTCCCAGAGAAGCAAAGCGCGCGTGTCGGCGGAAATAGCAGGCGGGGCTCATGTGCCGCTTGAGGATTTTCACGGGCTTTGCCTTTCCGCCCTCAAGACTGAAACTCAGGCGATGGTGAGGCGAGAGGACGAGCAGGCTTTTGCGGAGCTCAACGGCGCGAATATGAAATTTATCGAGGACGCTTCGCGCCTGCTGTACGAAAAATTCGATGCCGATCCCAGAATTAAAGATTTTGAAATAGCTTGCATGCATCTTGAGAGCCTTCATTCGTACGACGCGGTCAGCGTTATATGCAAGGGCAGGCCGGGAGGCTTCACGGGGAGCTTTTCCAACTTTCAGGACATGCTTTGCTGAGCTTTTTTTCTTTTGCCATTGCATGGTGGAAAAATAAAAAAGCCTTTTAGAATATTCTTTTTGACGGCATTGGGCTGGATTTAACTATGCAGAGGCAGCCTTTAAAAACTTTGAAGAATCTAAAAACGGCTCCAAGTTTTAAAAAGAGAAAAACTGTTTCCTAAAAGATGTCGAATTTAACGAAACGATGGGTATTCTGTCTTTGCATTAAAAAGGCAATTCAAGGAGACAAAATCTGCCCATAAAACTGCATGCGAAAGATTTTATAAAAATTATTTCTTCTTCCTGTTTGCGCGAATTGGCTTCTCAAGTATTTTTGCGCATTTTTGTTTGCGTCGGAAGTCCCGGTCCCCAATGCGTAAAAAAGAAACAAAAAAAAGCTTGTAGAAACGTTTGTCCGGTCTATTGTTTCTCAAAAACGCAAAAGCGCGGCGCATTGGTGCATTGCGCAAGTGCCAACTTTCAAATCCTGCATCGCTTGCGCGCGCCTTGCATATAAACGGATTTATACCATAAAAATATATGAAAGCTAAAAAAGAAACAAAATCAAACAAGACGGTATGGCTGGTTGCCAGCGGCGACCTTCGCCTGTCCGCCAACCAGGAATGCTGGCCCGAACAGGAAGCGATGGAGAAAAAACTTTGCGCCGTCGCAAAAAAATTGGGCTATACAATCAAGCGCGCCCACGCTTTCGACAAGAAAGAAAAGCACGGCTTCATCTCCAGCCAGAGAATGGGCATGGACGTATTCAAGAAGATTCCTTCAGATGCGCCCGTAATCGTAGCTGAATCCGTATGGCAATATACGCACCACGTCCTTCCCGGCCTTACGACGCATAAGGGCAGAATCCTCATCGCCGCAAATTGGTCTCCGACATGGCCTGGTTTGGTCGGCGCTTTAAATCTCGCCGCTTCATGCGCAAAGGCCGGAATTAAGTACGACATGGTTTGGAGCGAGAATTTTGACGACAAGTATTTCCTGGATAATTTCAAGGCGTGGCTCGAGGGCAGGAAACTTAAATATGATCTGTCGCACGTCCATTCCTACAAGAGCCGCGAATCGAAAATTCCGTCCGACATAAAGAAGCTCGCCAAGAAGCTCGCCGACGAGATTCGCACCAATAAAGTAATTATGGGGATTTTCGACGAGGGCTGCATGGGCATGCACAACGCAATAATCCCCGAAGAGCTTCTCTGGCCGCTCGGAGTCTTCAAGGAAAGGCTATCCCAGAGCGCGCTTTATTACAGCATGACTCAAGTTCCCGACGCCGAGGCGCAAGCCGTGTACGACTGGCTGATCAAGGCGGGAATGACATTCAATTACGGCAAGGATCCAAAGACGGAACTTACCAAGGACCAGGTTCTCGAGCAGTGCAAAATGTATATAGCCGCCCTCCGCATAGCCGACGAGTTCGGTTGCGACGCGGTAGGCATACAGTATCAGCAAGGCTTGAAAGATACTTGCTGCGCTTCCGACCTCGTCGAGGGCATTCTCAACAATTCGGATCGTCCTCCCGTAAAGAACAAGGCAGGTAAGGTCATTAAGGCTGGCAAGCCCATGACAAACTTCAACGAGGCCGACGAGGGCGCCGCTCTCGACGGAATCTTCACCGAGCGCGTCCACAGGGCTCTTAAGCAGCCTTCGGAAAATACTCTCCACGACGTTCGCTGGGGCGGCTGGGATAAATCCGGCACCGTCAAGGACTATGTCTGGGAATTTCTCATTTCTGGCGGAGCTCCAGCGGCGCACCACATCGGCGGCTGGAAAGGCACTTCCGGAGACAGGCAGTCGCCTATGTACTTCCCCAAGGGCGGGGCAACTTGCAAGGGCGTGGCTAAGAAAGGGGAAATCGTATGGTCGCGAATCTATGTCCAGAACAACAAGCTTCACATGGACATTGGCCGCGGACATGTTCCCGAGCTTCCCGCGGAAGAGGTCAATCGCCGCTTGAAAGCTTCCAATCCTAATTGGCCCATCATGAACGCCGTGCTCCACGGGGTCTCGCGCGACCAGTTCATGTGGAAACACAAGGCTAACCATATTCAAGTTGCCTATGCCAAAACTGCCAAGGACGCCGACAAGTGCATGTTCTTAAAGGCGGCCCTCGCAAATGAACTCGGCATAAGCGTCAATTTCTGCGGCGTATAACTCAAGCTTCGAATTTTGAAAACAAGAAGAACCGCTTTTTGCGGTTCTTTTTTTGTGCATTTTATCTTACTTTGCAAAAATTGCAAAAATCCGCAAAAATTTTTAGCTTTTTTGTTGAAGTAATTTTTTTTACGTGTTTATTTCACTGAAAACAATTTTTCGGCAAGTTGCCGACTATGATATGCCAATCTTATATACAACACCATGGACATTCAGAAAAAACCCAATCCCAAAGTAACGATAAAAAGTATAGCCCAGCATTGCGGAGTATCGGTTTGCACGGTATCCACAGTTTTGCAAAACCGGTATGTGAAACGGCGCATACCGATGGTAACGGTCGAAAGGATACGCGCGGCAGCTCTTGAACTCGGATATTTTCCGGATATAGGAGCGCGTCGGCTAAGGAGCGGAGACGGCGATAAAATGCCCCTCATACTGGCGATAGTAACCAGCTATGAGACTTCGCTCAATCTCATAAACTACTTTCTTTACGCCTTGCGCGATGCCGTTGCCACAGACACTCGAATAAACTCCCGCTATGAAATTTCGATATCAATAGAAATGTTTCCCGCAGGCAAGCTGTCCACAATGAAGTCGCTTGTGAACGGAAACAGTTTTAACGCTGCTATAATCGCCAATACTATGGCCGAGGACGACGCATTTTTGCGCGAAAACCGCCTGCCTTTTCCGTCCGTTCTCGTCGATAGGCATATTGACGGATACTTTAGCGTCAACGCCAGCGACGAGCTCGGCAGGCAGGCCGCTCGCACACTGATTGACGCGGGCCGCAAGAAACTCGGCATTCTTTACGCTTCCTCCCTGACCCAGGCGACTCTCAAACGCGTCAGCACATTTATTGAAGAGGCCAAGGGCGATGTTGAGAAAATACCGGCAAACAGGCTTGCGGAAGCGGCAGGGTACAACGCCATGAAGAAATTTCTCGCCGAAGGGGGAAAAATCGACGGCCTATATACGATTTCCGATTCTCTGGCTATGGGCGCTTACAGGGCAATTTGGGAGGCAGGTCTCTCAATACCCAAGGACATAGCCGTAGTGGGTGTTGGCGACTACGAATATTCGGAGCAGTTGACTCCTCCCCTTACGACCGTGGGCGTTCGATACAGCAAGCTCGCCGCCGAGGCGAGCGCGCTGTTGCTAAGTCTTCTTTCGGCAGGGGCAAAAACTCCGCATTCGGCTTTGGTTTCAGACAGCAAAGTCGTCAGGGAATCGGTTTAAAATTCCTGCTTGAGCTATATATGGGATTCCGAACGGAGACCGGACCCCTTTAATAGCGAAATGCAAGGCGAGGCGCGGAGTTCCTCCGCGCCTATTTTGTCGCTAAAAATAGTAGCGCAGCGCGGCTATTTCCTGTGGTAGGCGATGGAAATATTTTCAGCCGGCAATAATTTGCGCTGCATAGCAGCTGATTTATTTTGGCTGAAAGCAGCCTTTGCATGGGCGGCATAGGATATAAATGCATGCCTGGTATCCGGGGGTATTTTGAGAATTTATTTAAATAAACAACATAAGCTTAAAAAATTAAATTGATTTATATCATAAGTATATCATCAAAAATTAGAATTAGCGTAAATTGACGGTGCTGGGAAATAAAATATTTGTAATTATAACTATAAATATTACAAAAATGAAATGGCAAAATATATTTTGGAATTTCATTTTTTGAATACGCCTTAATTTTAAATATAGCATGGATTATGGAAAATAAAAAAATCTTCGGTTTTGATATGGGGTCAAACTCCATAGGCTGGTGTGTCCAGACAATAGGGGAAAATGGAATAACGAGTAAAATACTTGGCTTGGGAACGCGAATCTTTGACAACTCGCGCGACGCCAAAACAAGAGTTCCCCTTTCTGTGGAAAGGCGCATTTCCCGTTCCGCTTCTACGCGCAGGGACAGGCAGATAATGCGCACAAAGCACCTTTGCAATTTATTGCGTAGATACGTATTGCTTCCGAAGCAGAGCGGCTTCAGCCTCGCTGATAGGAATCCTTACAAGCTTCGCGCAAAGGCCGTACACGAAAAAATAGATCTTTTTGGAATAGGCCGGGCAATATTGCACATAAACAAGCGTCGTGGATTTAAGTCGAATAGAAAGGCGGACAAAAAAAGCGGCGATTCCGAAAGCCTCGGCATGAAGGCTGGCATTTCAAGGCTCCGCCAAGAATTGGGGGACAGGACGCTCGGCGAGTTTCTCTATGAGCGCAGGAAATCTTCGCAGCCTGTGCGCATGCGCGCCGAGTCCATAAAGCGCAAGAACCACTATGAAATTTACGCAGAGCGCAGCATGTATGAGGAAGAATTTCGCCGCATGTGGGAAACCCAGCAGAAATTTCATAAGAATTTGACCGGGGAGATGTATGCGGAGATATTCGATGCGATATTTTCGCAGCGCCCCTTGCGGGTTCCGGAACGCGGCTGGTGCCAATTTGAAGCGGGCCAGAGGCGCGCGTATAAAGCCTATCCGATTTCGCAAAAATTTAGGATACTTCAAGAGGTTAACGCTCTAGAAATTATTGATGCAAGCAACCCGAACAACCGCCTTGCGCGCGAGCAGAAGCAGAAACTCGCCAAGGCCTTGCTTGAAAATGATCCCGCCGTCACAGACAAAAAATCCTTCGCATCGTTTTCTAAAATAAAGCGTTTTTTGGGCATTCCTAAATTTGTGTCATTTAATTTTGAAAGTGAAAACCGCAAGGGATTTGAGGGAGATTCAACCGCAAGAATCCTCGCCTGCGAGGATTGCTTCTCAGATTCTTGGAACGGCCTTTCGGACGAGCTTCGGGAAAAGATTGTGGATTTGATTATGGCGGACAACGAGGGAGAATTTCTTGAGCTTGCGGCTGGGAATTTCGGGTTTGATCCGCAAAAGGCAAGATTTATTTTGGATGCCGGATCCGCATTGAAAGACGGCACAGTGTCCCTATCGTCGAAGGCAATGCACAAGATCGTACCGTTCTTGGAAGAGGGCGAACTTTATCATAATGCCTGCGCGCGCTCAGGATATAATTTCAACGCTAACTATGTAGGCGAACTTTTGGACGCTCTGCCGTACTACGGAAAAATTTTACGCAATTCCGTTTTGGGAGGAAACACGAAATTCGATCCAGAGAAGGAGCCAGAAAAGTATTACGGAAAGATAAATAATCCTACGGTCCATGTGGCTCTCAACCAGCTGCGTAAAGTCTACAATAAACTCGCGGAAGTTTACGGCAAGCCAGATTGCGTCGTGATAGAGACCGCCAGGGAACTTCCGCTCGGGGAGAAAGGTCTCGGCGAACTCGTTTCAAGGCAGGTAAAGAACAGGGAGAAGAACGAGGAAATAGCAGGTGAGCTCGAAAAGCTTGGAGTTGCGAATAATGCGAAAAACCGCATGAAATATAAGCTTTGGGAGGATTTGAGTGCCGATGTAAAAAAGCGCGCGTGCCCGTTTTGTGGGCGCCAAATAGAATTGTCGAAATTGTTTACAGCTGATTTCGAGGTGGAGCACTTGCTTCCGTTTTCGGAAACTTTCGACGACAGCAGGGCGAACAAGGTCATATCTTGCGCGTCGTGCAACAGGATATTAAAGGGGAAACGCTCTCCGTACGACGCATTCGCAAATCGCGCCGGATTTGCTTGGGAGGAGATACTTTCTCGCGCCTCCGAGCTTCCACAAAATAAGCA
Organism: uncultured Verrucomicrobiota bacterium; assembly: GCA_949298545.1. GTDB lineage: Bacteria > Verrucomicrobiota > Verrucomicrobiia > Opitutales > Intestinicryptomonadaceae > Merdousia. Next base: position 18,314 of record CASFWX010000015.1, read on the forward strand.
ATGGCGCTTTAGGGAAGACGCATGGGAAATTTTCGAGGAAAAATACGGGGATTTCATACAGCGCATGCTCAACGACACGCGATATATGTCCAAAGTAGCGAGGGAATATTTGACATGTGTCTTGAGTCCGAAAAATGTCCTTGCTGTGTCTGGAGGAATAACGGCGCTATTGCGCGGGCGCTGGGGGCTCAATTCGATACTCGACGATTCGAAAACTTCAGAGGAAGCAGTGAAGAATCGTGATGACCACCGGCACCACGCGGTAGATGCGTTTGTAATATCGTGCGTAAACGCCAAACTCATTAAAAAGATATCCGAGGCGGCAAAACTTGCGGAGGAAGCGCATCTTGAGAATGTTTTAAAGAATATTCCTACCCCCTATGAGTTCGTGTCTTTCGATAGCATAAAGAAGCTTGTAGGATCGATAATCGTCTCGCATAAACTCGACAGGGGAGACGTTAAAGGCGCGTTAAAGAAGGGCAAAACAATCGCAAAGCTGCATAATGACACGGCGTATGGGCGTGTAAACAATACCGGTCCGGCTTCGGATAAAATAACATTGGCAAAGCGCGTTCCGCTGTCTTCGATAGAATGCAAGATGGACGCCGTATCGCAAATTGCCAATTCCGGCATAAGGGAAGATTTGTCGGCGTATTGCGGCGAGCTTCTGGCGAATGCGCCAACCGATAAATCGAGGAAGGAGATGTGGTCGAGTTTTCTGTCTGAATACCAGAACTCGAAAAAAGTTCGCCGGGTTAGAATACACATACCCAATAGAGAGCTAAGGAAGCTGATACCAATCGCTGACAAGCGGGGCAAAATTTATAAATACATGGAAAATGCGGAATCTTATTGTGTAGATATTTATAAGCCTTCCGATTCGGACAAATGGGATTTTGAAGTTGTCAACATGTATGCTGCCCATAAGATCGGCATTCCGAATTGGCGCCAGAGCGATCCCCATGCAAAACTTATTATGCGCATATTTAAGCGCGATACTATTGCCTATGAGGAAGGCGGAGAGCATAAGCTTGCCGTAGTAAAAGGCATAGCAACCCACGGGCAAATAAGCTTGTTGCCGTTGAACCAAGCGGACGCTTCGGGCAATCTCCCGAAAAGAACGCCATCGTCCCTGCAAAAATTAAAGGCGCGCAAAGTATATGTAGATGAAATAGGGAGATTGTTCGATTCGCAAAAGATGAACGAATGAAAGAAAACAGGATTGTAGAGATATCGGAAGACGGGCGCACCATATCTACCGAGCGCGGTTTTATGTTGGTAAAAGCCGGCGGGAGGGAGATAGGGCGCGTTGAGCTTGATTCGATTTCGGCGGTGATTTGCAGCGCAAATTGGACTATGTTAGGCACGCCCGCAATTTCGAAGTTTTCCGAATATGGAATACCGCTTGTCATATGCGATAAAAGGACAAAAGTTCCGTGCAGCGCTCTCATATCTTTGGACGCGCATTGGAGGCAGGCCGACATTATGGAGGCGCAGGCGCGGTGCAAGATGCCGAAAAATAAATGCGCCTGGCAGGCAATAGTGAAATCGAAACTTAACCAGCAGGCTCAAACATTAAAATACTTCGGAAGGAATTCGGCTTGCGATATTTTAATGGATTTGTCAAGCGGAGTGAAATCAGGCGATAGCGGGAATGCGGAAGCCAGAGGAGCGGTAATATACTGGCGGGAATTAATGGGAAAAAATTTTCGCAGGAACAGGGAGGCAGACGACGAAAATATACTGTTTAACTACGGATACACGGTGTTGAGGGCTTGCGCGATACGCTCGATATGTTCGGCGGGACTTAATCCGAGCTTGGGAATACATCATTGTTCTCCGACAAATACTCACAGATTGTCGGACGATATCGTAGAGCCGTTCAGGTGTTTTGTGGATTTATGCGTGGTGGAAATAAAATCATTGGGCGATATTCGTCTCACAAATGAAAACAAGAGGAAGTTGAGCGGGATACTGACGCGGCGATACTTTTGCGGCGGACAAATAACAAGCGTGGGGCAAATGCTGTCAGATACTGCGCGCAATCTCGCAAAGTATTATTTGGAGGAGGAAAACGATTTTCGAATAGATGTCGTAAAGAGTAAATATTTAGGCGGGGTGGTAAATGAATCTAAGCGGATATAAGCTTATGTGGATGATGGTAATGTTTGATTTGCCGACAAGGACTCCCAAAGAGCGCAAGCGGTATTCTGCTTTCAGAAACGTATTGCTTGATAACGGATTTAAAATGTCTCAATTCTCAGTATATTTTCGTTTTTGCGGTCAACGCGAATGTTGCGGGAAATATATAAATGTAATAAAAAACGCGGCTCCACCGGACGGAGATATATCGATATTATTTTTTACCGACAAACAGTTCGGACAAATAATAAATATAATAAAACGTGAATTTGTAAAGCCGCCCGATGTTCCGGAACAGTTAATTTTATTTTAAAAAATGGTATTTTTTTTAAAATTTTTTGAGAAAGAACAAGATTTTTTGAGATTAGAAGAGTTTAACTTGGTAATACACTCAAAGTTATAGAACTCTATTGTAGAAATCAAAGAACGGTAGTCAATCCGCAACGATGTCGTATATTGGCGCGGATATTGTATCGATTGTAGAAATCAAAGAACGGTAGTCAATCCGCAACAGCTTGCTTCTTGGCGGCGCGCTGATATGGATTGTAGAAATCAAAGAACGGTAGTCAATCCGCAACTATTATTTCGTCGGTGAGTGTCGCTCCTCTATTGTAGAAATCAAAGAACGGTAATCA
>CASFWX010000016.1 GCA_949298545.1 uncultured Verrucomicrobiota bacterium
AATTGAAATTCCGCCAGCATTTGCCTCCCTTCGACGTTCTTCGGCGCCCGTCCGACACCGGAGGCAAGGTTCATATATCCTTCCTGCCATTTTTGGTTTTTAAAGCATTCCTTCGCCATGCGGATGTTGTATTCACCCATAGTGACCCGGTGTTTCTCCTGGTTAAAGGGGAATGTCATGGCTTGCGCGAAAGTCATCTCGTCGTAATTGCGGAAATATTTAAAGGCGCAGTAAATTATGGTTGATAGCAGAAGCCAGGATAGGAGGAATAATATTAGAGCTGCGACGGCTACTCTGGCCCAGATGATCTCAAAGACCCAAGTTCCGTTAGGTTTTCGCGTGCGGCGTGCAAATCCTAGAAGAGTGGTATATGAATTATTGGCGCTTTTGGCTTTTTTTTCGTTTTTTTCCATGTCTTACGGATTGGGAATAAATTGAGGTTTATTTTGAGGAATGCGTGAAATAGTTAGGTTTAGAGTAATAGTCAAATGGTTTCATCAGTTTATGCAAGAACTTTCATTTTAATAATTCTTCAATCCTGCATAATTATCTGAGTGTGCGTCTTTCGCTGCGGGGCAAGAAGAGATGGCGGGGGGGGTATTTATGCAAAATGGAAAATATTATAGGAAGAATCAATAATGCTTAGGTAAAATTTATTTTCTCACATTTGCGATTTTCTTCATATAGGAAAAGTATTTTTAGAAGAAAGAAGAATAATAAAAAAAAAATAAAAAATGAGACAATAATACTTGACATGGGGAAAAGAAAATTAGATAAAGAAGTCAATTCAACAGGTAAATAGTGCCGAAAATCTTATTTCGGTGTAATTTTAATCAAATCGAACATGAAAAAAACAATAATTGCTTCAATCGTGACGGCGGCGGCTCTTTCTGCTAGCGCAGCGCCTTTGGTAACAATCGGCGACCAGCTTGACGTCTTCTTTAAAGGCTCCGTTTTTGGCAGGTGGGATAGCAATATCACATATGCGTCAGCCGATAAAATCAACGACTATTCTGCCGTATTCCGCGTCGGTATGGAGGCCGATTACGGTCGCAATAGTAAATTCAAAGCAAATGTTAAGTTTTATGAGGACTTGATTCGCTATGCCGAGGAAAAGCGCTTTAACGCGAATCTTTCCAATGTAGCATTTAAAGCTTCTTATGAAGAATCCGCGCTCAGGGTTGATGCGAATTTCTCTTTCAACCAGCGCTATCAAAATTCTTCCACGACGTATGAAGCGGCTCGGGCCGGTCAGTTGGTTCGCTATGATGACTATGCGGCAGGTTTCCTCGTCTCCTATGATTTTACTGATAAGTTAGGAGCTGAGATTGGCGGACAATGGAGATATATGGAATATCAGGGCAAATGGTCCGATATTTATTCCGACCTCAACATTTATTCTGTCCCTGTAAGTGTGCTTTATAGAATAACTGAGAAAATATCGGCAGGTCTTTCTTATCAGTATCGTTACAATACCTTTTCTGGTGGTCAGTATCTTCCCGGTTATGGCGATAAGCGCAACGACCATTTCGGCGGCGTGACTGTTCGCGGCGAACTTCTCCCCAAACTTACGGTTACCGCCTATGCGGGTGTGGGATATCGCGATCCTAATGGCAATATGAGTTCCGATACCACCTTCTCGTTTAATGCTACTATAGGTTATGCTCTTACCGAGAAAATTGGTCTCTTCGCTACCGGTTATCGTGATTTTGGAAACGGTGCTAGCCGTCAGTCCATCATTTTGTCCAGTGGCGAATTCGGTGTAAACTACTCTGTTTATACGAACGTCACTCTCACTGGTAGTTTTGCATTCATGAATTCCAAGTACCAGGACAGCATCCGTGACGATGATGAATACATTGTTCGTGCGGGTATTTCTTACACTCCCAATAAGTTCTTTATCATAGGAGCCAATTATCGTTATATCAACAATGCTTCCAATATCGCTACATCGTGCTATATGCAGCATCTCGTTGATATTTCGGTTTCATTGAAATACTAATTTGTTTGTTCGATTTAAAGCCCGAAGTGCTTTGTTCAAGCCTTCGGGCTTTTTTTTTAGCGGCTATCCCAAAGGTGTGCTACTCAAAAGACATTTTTCATTTTTTGAAAATTTATGGACTACAAAGTGGATTCTCCCATATTATTTTTTCAGGGGTTAAGCTTCACAATTTTATTATCGAACGGATTTTTCTTAGAGAGAGGATAAGAGTAGCAAATGTTTTTATGGGGAGAACTGATTTTAATTTGGGGAATATTTGAGAAGAAATAACCGTGCATGAAAGTTCCAAAAGAAGCGTGAGGGCATTTACGCCCAATTTAAGAGCGTTTCAAGCAAGAGATTTTTTTAGTGCGCGAAATGCAGTGCAACACTCAATGTTAAATAAACTTTATCAATTTCTCATTCTCTGAACGGTTTGCTTGATGCGGAGAAGGGAGAAACAATTTCGATGATGTCTTTCATGGAGCCGAGTGGTTGAAGCAATTCTCCAATATGCTCTATGCTGTTGCACTCCCTCGAAATGTGGGCAAGATAGACTTTGATGAGTTTTGACGGGTCGAGTGAGGAGAGTAGGAATATGGCGTCGGCATTTGAAAGGTGACCATGCCTGCTTTGTATTCGTTTTTTTAATTTATACGGCCGCTTTGAATGTTCGAGCATTACCGGGCAATAATTGCTTTCAAGAACGAGTATGTCGGCTTCCTGCGCAGCGCTTTTGACGCTGTCCGGGATAGATCCCAGGTCGGTCATCCATACGAGGTTATGTTTGCCAAATTCAAACTTATATCCGACGGCTTCATTTGTGTCGTGAGGAATTGGGAAAGGCAGAATTCTTATGCCGCTGAATTCAAACGGCACTCCCGTTTCAAAGATGCGCCAATGGAGATTGCGCGTGTCTTGGTCCAAATAGCAGATGGATTCGGCAGTCAAGGCGTTGGCAAAAATTTTTGTGTTGCATTCCGCAAAAGATGGGAGAGCGCGCCTGTGGTCTATGTGTTCGTGGGTTATAAATACAGCGTCAATGTCGGAGGTTGAGAGTCCGAGAGTCTTCAGGTACGACTTGGTTTTTTTTACGGTCAAACCGGCGTCGATAAGGATATTTGTTCCGTCCACGCTTAAGAAGGCGCAGTTGCCGGCGCTGGAGGTTTCTATAATTTGAAAAAACATGAGTATGTTTTACTTCTTGCCGGCTTCCATATCTCGCACTCTTTTTCTGGAGATTTCCCCCCGTTCGGCGTTGGAGTATTTTGAGACTGGGTACTTTACAAATTGTATGGTTTCGAGTCTGCCGTTGGCGCCAAGTTTTATTTCCTGATTTGGATTTAAGAACGAATCGCCCATAAAGAGCACCGCATCACCCGCTCCGAGAAACATTTCCACCCCGTACGTATCGACAAACAATTTGAATATAAGAGCATCGCTGGTATATTTAGATTGCATATTGTCGCGCGAGATGGGCTCGAGAAGCCGTGCAACAGACAAAATGGAGTTATTTTTATCGAAGAGGAAGTGTGCGGTTCCTGCCCATACGCTCACGCTGCTTGCCGCGGAGATGTCGAGCACGCCCATGATCATATATTTATTTCCGTAAGCGTCAGGCATTGTGAAAGTATTAGAAGCGAAACTGATGTTGGCGATGCCGAGCGCGTCTGAAGGGAAGGCTAGGTGGTCGTCTATTTCTTCCGGGACGTATGCGCGAAGCTGGTATTCGCCGGATCTGGTTTTTACGAGGTTCAGATTCCAGGGGATTCCGAGAGATTGTGAAAACTTTTGCCCGAGATCTCGCATAAAGTCTCCCGGCATGTCTATGCGCGCTGAGGCATAGGTTTTGTCGCCCGGCACGTTTTCCCACAGCCGCGCATCTTTTGCATTTCCATAAAAGATGCGCCGTGCGCCCTTGCCCAAGGGCGAGAACTTCTTGCCGTCGAAATCTCCCACAAGATATAATCCGTCGCTTCCGAACATTACCCATTTCGGTGCGTCCGGAACGCCTACTACATGCATTTTGCGCAGCTGCGCTCCATTGGGGAAATAGCCTGGTATTTCATCGGTTTTTTCCCATGTTTTCATGTCTTTAGAGACATATATTGCCACAACTTTTGCGGAAGCTTCATTTTCTCCGCGCGGTTCGGAACGGAGGATAGTCCAAAGGCCGGAGTCTTCGTTGTAGAATATGGCGCAGGCCGAACCCGGGGCTTTTATTACCGGATTGTTCAGGAAGCTTTGGAAATTTTTCAGATCTTTTGACCAGATTATATTGTCTCCGCTTTCCGAGCGGGTGCAGACGAATACTGCTCCGGAGCCGCCTGTGCCGAAAAATCCGCTTTTATTTTTCCCGTCGAAGAACACGGCGCCGGATTGCGGATAATCGGGTTTCCCGTTAAATATTTCAGGACGGGCGGCGTTTGGCTCGTATTCCCAGTTCACGAGATCCTTGCTGGAGGCGTGTCCCCAATATACGGATTGTTTTTTTGTCATGGCGAATGGGTTATAGTCAAAGAAGACATGCCATTTGCCTCCGAAAAATATCATGCCAGTAGTTTCTCCAAGCCATCCATGTTTGGCTGTCAGATGGAATTTGGGTCTGCCGCGGTCCTTCGTGAAGTCGCGTGTTTCTGGAGAATCGGACTGTATTATTTTGGGCGAGCCGAGACCGTTTTTTTCATATTTAAATACGAGAGTCGAACCCTTGTGGGCGGATATGTCGAGTTCAGCGAACCAGTCGGCATTTCCGGAAGTAAGCAGAACATCATACGCGCCGATAGGGGTGCTATTTGCAGCGTTGTAAATTGATATTTTAGAGTAGTCGGCGTTCGCTTTTATGGGGATCAACAGCCAATTCTTTTCGGCTTTAAATGTCACTTCCCCAATTTCAGGGGCGGCGGCATAAAGCCAAGAGTGTGCGAGTATAGAAATAGCGATAACGGCGAATTGGGCAATTTTTAGCATAGTTGTATTTTTTGTCATATTATCGTTTCGCGTCCACTTAATTTTTTAGTCCGATTGGCGCTTGCAAATAATTTGACCTTGCGAATAGTCGATAGTTCCCCAATGGAGTGCCGGCGGAATATTATTCATTAGGTTAATCCTGCCAGGCTTTATGAAAAGCTCTATTCTACTTTATATGCTTTAGCATAAGCGGTGGAAAAGTGAATGTCGGGGTGAAATTTTCATTTCCGGAGCGTGGGAAATTGCAATTCAAAACGCAAGGGGTATATAGCAGATACAAAAAAAGCGCCGCTAATGCAATCGGCGCCTTTTTTTCTAATTTTGCAAAATTTGGCTTACTGGGCCGGCATCGGCTGTGAATAGAAAGCGGCTATCTGCTGAACCAAATAGGAATGTTCGTCTGCGGATATGTCGCCGTTTTTGCGCATTTCGTCGACTTTGAGGATGCTCTTTGTCATATCCGAGAAAGCCGTAAGGCCTGGATAAGAGGGCAAGAAATCGGGCTTAAGCTGTGCATCGATGGGGGCAGGTGCAAGCTGCTTGTAGTATCCCATGTCGACGAGGGGGCCGAATTTTACAAAAGAATCCTTGCGGGTAGACGCCACGCTTACGACGTCGTCCTTATAACCTTTTTTCGCTATGCGAACTTCATAAACGCCGTCCCTTTCGAGATTGACGCTAATGGGAGTTTGTCCCACAAGCTCGTTGTTTACGAAGACGTCCGCGCCTTCAGGTTTAGAGCTCACCTGGAGATTTTCGGTGAACTGGGTGCATGCCGAGAGTAATGCCGCCAAGGCAGAGATGAGTATAAACTTTTTCATAAAATGAAGAACAATGCTTGCTGTTTATTGGAAATAGACTGTCAATCTCTTTAAAATCAGTCAAGCTTTTTTAAGTATTTTTTTGTATGGGTTGCAAACGTATTATTCATTAGAGTTGCGAGAGTTCGCGGGAACGTTTAGCAGCGGCTTTTAATGCGTCTGAAACGGTTTTTCTGAAATTGTTCTTTTTAAATACTTCCAGGGCCGCGAGGGTCGTGCCTCCCGGGCTCGATACAGCCGCGCACAGTTCGTCAGCCTCCAGGTTTGAGCGGTCGAGCAGCGTGGCGGATCCCAAGAGGGTGGCGCTGGTCAATTTTTTTGCTTCTTCGCGCGTGAATCCGAGCTGTTCCCCCGCATTTATCATTGCGGCGGCGAATTCGAACAAATATCCCGGGCCGCTGCCTGAAAGCGCGGTGACCGCATCGAGCTTGTTTTCGTCCACAGGCATAAACTCGCCTATTGCCGAAAGCACGCTTTCGACTGTCGCCCGCTCGTCCGGATCGAGTTCGCTTTCGGGGGCGTAGCACGAAATGCCCATAGATATTTGGGCGGGCATATTCGGCATTACGCGGACGATTTTTTTTGCGCGCGGGAAACGTTTTCTCAGATTGGATATGGTTGTTCCGGCAAGGATTGAGACGAGGATGCGCGGGGAGGCCCCGCCCATTTGCGAGGCGACTTCGGCGAGTTGCTGGGGTTTGCACGCCAGGACTATGGAGTCTGAAGACGCCGCAATTTCTTCGAGGGAGGGCAGCAGGCTTATGCCGGTTTCTTTGGAGAGCTTTTCCCCCGTGTCGTCGGCGCCGCACGCGCAGGATATGTCTGAAGGGGAAAGTTTGCCGCTGGCTATCATTCCGCGGACTATTGCTCCGGCCATTTTGCCGGCTCCTATAAATCCGAATTTTTTCATGTTTTTTATTTGTTAAAGATATTGGAGGAAAGGCAAGCGCGTAGTGTCGCCTGCCGCTTTCGGGACTTGCCAATTACTCACGATCCAGGATGCACTGCGGGTATCGATTTGAGGTTTTCGGGCAGCTTGTCCGCTTCGTAAGTGGGGAATGAGAACTCGAGCAGGCTTATGCACGGGCGATTCCCAAAATCTATTTTTCCTCCGCTTCTGTCTACGAGCACCGCTATTCCGGCGGCTTTGCCTCCGAGGGATTCTATTATGTCTATGCATTCCACGACTCTGCCTCCGCGGGTGACGACGTCCTCCACCACCAGTATCTTTTCGCCGGCGCCGATCTTAAAATTTCTGCGCAGTGCGAGTTTGCCGTCTTGCTTTTCCGCAAATATAAAGCGTTTGCCGAGCTGCCTGGCGACCTCCTGTCCGATGACGAGTCCGCCCATTGCGGGCGAGAGCACGGTGTCGCATTTCGCCCCGATGTCTCCCAGTTTTTTAATAAGCATACTTGCCAGTTCCGAAACGCGGTCGAGATGTTCGCAAACCCGCGCGCACTGGAAAAAATGGCCGCTGTGGAGGCCGCTTCTCAATATGAAATGCCCTTCCATAAGGGCCCCGGTCTCCCTGAATATGGAGAGGATTTTTTCGTTTCGTTCGTCTGAATTCATGTGAGATTGGATTTTAAATGTTTTCCTCAATTATCGCTCTAACTCCGTTTTCACAGTCGGCGCGCAGAACCGTCATTCCTGATTCGTGGCGCTCCTTCCAGATATCCCAAAGGAGAAGGCGGTCAGTTTCCGGAATCGGGACGAGTCCGGAAAAAATTTTTTCCGTTTCAAAGAATGCGAAATTCCCCTCCGAGATTTTCGGCGGGAGAGATGATATTCTCTTTTTGCAGTCGAAAAGGAACATGAGCCAGTGTGAGCCCCGCTCGTAGGCGCGCTCGCTCACCATTGAGAAGAGGTGCAGGTCGCGGGCGGAGAGCTCGAGGCCGATTTCCTCCTTGGTTTCCCTGATGGCGCACTCAAAGGGCGATTCCCCCGCCGCCATTTCAAGTTTTCCCCCTATGGGGCTCCACAGGCCCAAGTTCGGCGCTTTTCCCCTTTCTATTAGCAGATGCTGATCCTTTTCGTTTCTGACGAATACGAGAACGCTTATTTTAAACGGTAGATCCATGGGGCGTCAGTCGAAGATGACGGTTTTATTTTTATAGGTGAGAATCCTTCCCTCTATGTGCCATCTGACGGCGTTTGCCAAGGCCTGCCGCTCAAGCTCCTGCCCGCGCCGCTTCATCTCTTCGACGTTGTTTCTGTGGCTGACAGGAGCGACCATTTGGGCGATTATCGGGCCCTCGTCCAGGTCTTTTGTCGCGTAGTGGGCGGTTGCGCCTATGATTTTGACTCCCCGCTCGTAGGCTTGCTGGTATGGATTCGCCCCTGCGAAGGCGGGAAGAAAACTGTGGTGAATGTTGATTACGGGAACTGCCGCCCTCTCGAGGAAATTTTCGCTCAATATCTGCATGTACCGCGCCATTACGACAAGCTCCGCACCGCTCTCCTTAATTATTTCCAATTCCCGGCTTTCCGCTTCGGGCTTGTTTTCCTTTGATATGGGAACCGTTTCAAACGGAAGCCCGAAGAGGCGCGCGAGCGGGCGCAAATCGTCGTGGTTGGATATGACCGCAGAGATGTCGCATTTGAGCTCGCCCGACCGGCAGCGCAAGACTATGTCGGAGAAGCAGTGCTCCGCCTTGGAAACCATCAGGGCGATTTTATGGCGCTGGCGGGAGCGGAAGAGTTTTGCTTCCATTCCGACATCTCGCTCGGCAAAATCCTTGAATAGGCGCATTTCCTCTTCTATTGGGCCTGCGGGTATCCATTCCACCCTTTGGAAAAATATTCCTTCAAATCTGTCCCGGTGCTGGTCGGCATGGAGGATATTTCCGCCCCGCGCGTATATCCAACCGGACACCCTCGCCACGATTCCGGCGCGGTCTTTTCCGTGAAGGAGCGCTACTATTCTTTCTTCGGGCATTGTTTCTATCCGGCGGGCAGTTTTAAAATTCGTATTTGCAGGTCGACATTCTGCGGCCTATTTCCTTTACGACATCGTCTTCGGCCTTTTCGCCTCTTGCCTCAAACGTGACCGAGAAGCGGACGAAGCCTCCGGCGTCGTCCCACGGCACCGTGCTGATGAGATGCTCGGAAATCATCCATTGCGAGAAGTCTTCGCCAGTTTTGAATTCCGTGCGCTTGCCGTCCTTTGACACGGCGGCTTTCGGCGACGGCATGTACAAATAGAAGCTCGCCTTTGGCTTGTGCGGGGAAAAGCCCAATTCTTTCAGCACTTTTACGAGCTTGTCCACTCTGCGGGAATATTTCGCGGCGATCTGGCGAGTGATATCGGGATTTTCAAGTCCCTTTGCAGCCGCCAGCTGGACCGCGAGGAATTGGCCGGAATCGGTGTTGTCTTTGACATCGCCGTAGGCTTTGACAATTAGCGGGTTTCCGCACACCCATCCGATGCGCCAACCTGTCATATTATGGCTCTTTGACAGGGAATGGAGTTCTACGGAAACGTCTTTTGCCCCTTCAGTTTGAAGTATCGATATGGGATCCCCGTCGAAGACGAGAGAGGAGTAGGCAGCGTCGCTGACAATTACTATTTCGTTCTTTTTGGCGAAGCTTACGAGGTCTTTAAAGAATTCCTGAGTGGCGCTGGCGCCGGTCGGATTGTTCGGATAGTTTACAACCATGACTTTTGCGCGCTTCAATATGTCGTTTGGTATTTGCGCAAGGTCGGGGAGGAAGGCGTTTTTCTCTTCAAGCTTGAGGTTGAATACTTCGCCGCCGAGATACTTTGTGTGTGTTCCGAAAACAGGATAGCCGGGAACAGTCATGATTGCGACGTCCCCGGGATTTATAAAGCATGAAGGCAATATGCTGAGCGCGGCTTTTGATCCCATTGAATGGAGTATTTCAGCTTCGGGATCGAGCGAGACGCCAAACACGGCGCGCATATAGCCGGCTGCGGCCTTTTTGAAATCGGGCCCGCCGTTGTCGGCGTATCCGCGGTTTCTGGGGTCGCGCGCGGCGGAGCACAGGGCGTCGACGACTTCGGGAAAGGCCATTTCGTCGGGTTCGCCGACGCCCATATCTATCAGCGGCAAGTTCGGGTTTAAAGCCTGGGCTGCCCTCTTGGCGCGCTTTATTTTTTCAAATTTATATATTGCGTTGCTTTTGCCGTAGTTTTTTCCGCCGATCCTTTCGGCGAACAGGTCTTGTATGTAGGAGTCTGCCATTTTTGTAGTTTATTGTTGGGCGTTTTTTTAGCCGCGATAATGCGAATATGCGGTGAACAAGAAAAAACTCGCCGGGGCGCTTAGTCGAGTAAATTTTTTAGGCTTTGTTTTTCGATAGCATCGGAATGCGGGAAATTCTATATTTTATCGCGGTTTCGCCTCCATTGCAATGGATGCCGCAAGAGGCGTCGAGCAATATGTGCCGGCGCGGATTTACCGCCCCGTTCCGCTCTCGGCGTGGGTTGGCGCATTTTCAAGTGGCGCTGCTGCCGAAGGAATTTGCTTGCGCACTTAAAAGGTTGAAATTTTGGAAAAATGAGTTGAAGATTGCTTTGATTAAGGGGAAAAAGCGATGAAGATAATAAATTCGCCCGATGAAATGCGGGAATTTGTTCGCACGACAAAAGCCTGCGGGAAAAGCATAGCGCTCGTTCCGACTATGGGCGCGCTGCACGAGGGCCATTTGAGCCTGGTAGACGCGGCGCGCAAATGTGCGGACGTCGTTGTGGTTTCGGTGTTTGTAAATCCGACGCAATTCGGACCAAATGAGGATTTTGAAAAATATCCGCGCCAGTTTGACGAAGATGCAGCCAAATGCGAGGCGCGCGGAGCCGATGTGGTATTCGCCCCCGCGGCAGCCGACATATACTCGAAAGATTTTTCGACTTATGTAAACGAGGAGCAGATAAGCGGATATTTGTGCGGCAGGACGCGCCCGAAGCATTTCAGGGGAGTGACGACGGTAGTGACGATACTATTCAATATCGTAAAGCCCGACATTGCGGTATTCGGCGAGAAGGACGCGCAACAAGTTTCTGTCATAGAGCGCATGGTCAGGGATTTGTTTATGGACGTGAAGATAGTCCGCGCCCCGATTGTCAGGGACGAGAACGGCTTGGCGCTGAGTTCGCGCAACAGATACTTGGACAAGCTTGAGCGCATAGGGGCCGCGCGGGTTCACAACGCGCTCGAGGCGGGCAAGAAGCTTGCCGAATCCGGCTGCGACAATATCGACAGGATAAAGGCTTTGGTCATAAACACCGTTGCAAACGCCAAGACTCGCGTGATATACGCCGAAGTTGTGGACGCTGAAACATCGCTTCCCGTCCAGTCCTACGAAAGGGGCAAGTGCAGGATATCGATAGCGGTTTGGTACGGACAGACGCGGTTGATAGATAACATAAGGATATAAAAGCGTCGCATCGAAAGGGAACAATGCACTTTGACGTAGTTGTCGTAGGGAGCGGCATAGCCGGGCTTAGTTTTGCGCTTAGAACCGCCAAATTCGGGCATAAGGTCGCCATAATAACGAAGAAAGAGCGCTCTGACACGAATACGAACCACGCGCAGGGCGGCATAGCCAGCGTTACGAGCTGCGCCGACGATTTTGAGTCGCATGTGCGCGATACGCTCGTTGCGGGCGACGGGCTCTGCCACGAAGACGTCGTGCGGGAGATTGTAAAGTCGGGCCCGCGCCAGATAAAAGATTTGATAGCCGAAGGGGTCGAATTTACGAGCCTCGCAGACGGAACTCCCAGTCTCGGGCAGGAAGGCGGACATTCCCAAAGGCGCATTCTGCATGTAAAGGACTATACGGGGAGAGCAATCGAGGAGGCTTTGTTGAAATGCGTCTTGATCTCTCCTAATATCGAGCTTTTCGAGCATCATTTCGCCATAGATGTCATAAAGCAATCGAGGGCGAAAACGCTCTTGGAAAACCAGAACGACCGCATAGTTGGAGTTTACGTTTTCGACACTCGAAACAATTCCGTGAAAACTTTTACCGCGCCGGTTGTGATGCTTTCCACGGGCGGAACGGGCTGCGTGTATCTCTATACAACCAATCCTTCAATCGCCACAGGAGACGGCATCGCCATGGCGTACAGGGCGGGGGCGGAGGTCGCAAATCTCGAATTTATACAGTTTCATCCGACTGCCCTTTATTCGCGGGACGGCGAGAGATTCTTAATATCGGAGGCAGTGAGAGGCGAAGGTGCGGTTCTGAGAAACGCCGCCGGCGAGGCCTTCATGGAAAAATACGACAAGCGCCGCGACCTTGCCCCCAGGGATATCGTGGCGCGCGCCATAGACAGCGAAATGAAGCGCCTCGGCTCGCCCCACGTATGGCTAGATATTACCGGCCGCCCGCCAGAGAAGCTTCATGCCCGATTCCCGCAAATATACGAGCATTGCCTCTCCAAAGGCATAGACATATCAAAGGATTATATGCCGGTTGTCCCTGCCGCCCATTATATGTGCGGAGGCGTAAAGACGGACTTAAACGGGGCGACGAGGGTAGCAGGGCTTTACGCGTGCGGCGAAACCGCATGCACCGGCCTACACGGCGCAAACAGATTGGCGAGCAATTCGCTTTTGGAGGCTGTGTCTATCGCTTCAAACGCCTCGGAGGCTGTCCACCAATACATAAAATCCTCCGACTTGCAATGCGGGGGCGTTCCCCTTTGGAAAGACGGCGACATGCGGGATTCCGACGAGCGCGTGATACTCGAGCACAACATGGGAGAATTGCGCCGGACAATGTGGGATTATGTAGGCATAGTCAGAACCACAAAGAGGCTCGAGCGCGCCCTTAACCGCCTCGAAAATCTGCACAGGGAAATAGACGAGTATTATTGGAATTTCAAGGTGGAACCCGCGCTCATCGAGCTTCGCAACGAGGTTCTTGTTGCGCAGCTCATCGTAAGGAGCGCTCTTGCGCGCCGCGAGAGCAGGGGGCTTCATTTTATACGCGACTATCCCGAAAAGCTTCCTGAAGCGCGGGATACAGTCCTAAAAAGAGAAATGTTCTGATTCGTCAAAAATAGATAAACAGGGAAAACAGTTAAAATGGACATAGAAAAATATATTACCGAAGTGCCGGACTTCCCAAAGAAAGGCATATTATTTTACGATATAACTCCTTTAATGGGCAATCCCCAAGCATATAGAAATGCGATTTCCGAAATGGGGAAGCTTATAAAATCGTTCTCTCCTACAAAAATTATGGCCGCGGAGTCGCGCGGGTTCTTTTTTGGTCCTCCAATAGCCATAGAATTGGGATTGCCGTTTGTTCCCATCCGCAAAAAAGGCAAGCTTCCCCGCAAGACTCTCGAGGTGGGATATTCTCTCGAATACGCCACTGACATGCTGTGCGTGCATTGCGACGATATTTCAGCGGGGGATAAGATAGTCGTTCTCGACGACATACTCGCGACCGGGGGAACTGCCACGGCGATGTGCGATATGGCGGAAAAACTCGGAGCCGAAGTGGTTTGCTGCGCGTTTTTCATGGAGCTTTTGGCTCTCGGGGGCAGGGAAAAGCTTTCGGGGCGCAAAGTGGTATCGCTCCTGCAAAGATAATTTGGTTTCAGGCTTATAACTTGGGGTGTATTTCCGATAAATATATGCGTTAAAATTATGAAAACGGCAAATTCGGCTCTGCTTGTATTTTCATTGTTCTTGGGCTTTCTGTTGTCCGGGTGCGCGGGGAGTCCCGCTCGCTTTTGGCCGATGACCCCTGGTGGAACGGTTAGTTTCGGAAGTCCGCGTCCCGCTTCGGAGGTCGGCTTGTTCGTGACGCAAAAGCCCGATTATAAATATCGCGAGCTTGGCATGATAACATACGAGGCTCTTCCGAGCATGGTAGACGAGCCGGCGATATACGAAATAATGCGCGAGAAAGCCGGAGAAATCGGCGCGGACGGGCTGATTATAATGCCCTCTCAAACTTCCTTGCAGCAGACTCCGAACGTAACTTACGATTACTGGGGAGTCCCGATAATTTACGATACTACACGCTCGCTGATAATATACCGCGGCATGGCGATACAGAAGATTTAATGCCGTTTCCCCGGTTTCAAAAGGCATTGCGATGAGATATTATGTTATTCCCGCGGTACTGCTTACCGCATCGAACGTATTTATGATGTTTGCATGGTACGGGCATTTGAAGTTTAAAGACTCTCCGCTTTGAATAGCCGTCGCCGTAAGTTGGCTTATTGCGTTTTTTGAGTATTGCCTGCAGGTTCCCGCCAATAGATACGGCCACACGCATTTGAGTGCGGCGGAGCTAAAGACCATGCAAGAGGCGATAACTTTAGTTGTATTTTGCGCGTTTTCCGTCCTCTATCTGAAGGAGGAGCTGAAATGGAATTACATAGTTGGATTTTGCCTGATGGCGCTGGCGGTGTTTTTCGTATTTAAAAAGTGGTAGCCGGTATTCGCCCGCGGACAAAAAATATTGGCTGTTGTCCACGCCAAGAGCATAGAGCTTGTTTTTGCTGCCGGTTTGCGGGACATGCTGGGCATCGTTTTCGGAATTTGCGCTTATCGGGATTTGAACCCGAATTTACGGCTTCGGAGACCATTGTTCTATCCATTGAACTATAAGCGCGCAATGTTGAAGAATAAATGCGCGTAAGCTTGGGACTTCAAGCATTATTATCAAAATGCCAACATAAAATTTAGAAAATTTATGCCCGCAACAAGCGCCGCGCACAATATTAAAACAATGGCAAGCTTTATTAGGCCGGCTTCTCTTGCGCCATTTAATAGCCTTTTTGCGCTGTTTCGCACGGATTCACGGGAGTTTTCGCCGGGCAAGATATTCTCAAAGGCGTTTTGCGGTTTAAACGGAATTTTTATGAAAAATATGCGGGCGATCCAAATATCAATAATGGTGCTTGCCGGAATTATTAGAAGCGCCGCATACCCTTCATTCCAGGAAAAATCTCCGCTGAAAATTAAAACTTCGCGCGCGGCGGCTGGAATAATAATTGCGATAGACCATACAATAAAGTAGTCTCGCGCCGCAAAAGGGGAGTTTTTAACAAATCTAAAAGCTGTATAAACGGCGAGTGCTATAGCGCACATAATTGTGAAAAAATAAACGGCAAAAACAAATATTTCGTAAAAATGGAAAAGGAGTGTTTGGCAGTATTGCTTCAATAGGCAAATTGCGCCTGGATCATCAAAAAGCCCCAAAATATTGCAGATTTGATTGTCGAGCATTGCTCTGGCAATGCCTCTCAAGCCTTCGAGGAGGGAATAAACAAAATATTTTACAACGCAAATCGTCAGGAGCAGAAAAATAGATCTGCCTATCGGAGTTTGGGGCATCTTGAGCGCGGCTTGAGGTTCCATGGGCGCATTCCATTACAGGGGCGGAAACTGTCAAGTTTTTCGTCAAATTTCTCGGGATACAAGTGCTTGGGCGGATCTTTTTAAATATTCGAAAGCAAAGGCGCTTTTTGTTTTCTATGTCAATATTTTTCAATATTACTTGAAATAAATACATTGTTTTGTTTGGGGAACAATGATAAGATATATCTGTCCGTTTTTTAGAACGAACTTTATTATATAAAAACAGGGGAAAAATATGGATAGAAAAACATTCGTAAGAACTACCGCGCTTGCAGGAGCGGCAAGTATGGCAATGCCGCGCTTCTCATTCGGGCTTGAGGCGAAGGGTTCCGACAAGATAAAAGTTGCGCTGGTCGGTTGCGGCGGACGCGGAACAGGCGCCTTATGCAACATGATTGACGCGGATCAAAACATAGAAATCATAGCTCTCGGCGATATTTTTAAGGAGAGGGCGGACGCTTGCACGACAAATGTTTCAAATTATATAGACAGAAAATATCCGTCCAAGAAGTCCGAAATTTGGAAGGTCACTCCGGAAACCGTATTTCTCGGTTTAGATTCCATAGACAAGGTTCTTCAGACTGATGCCGATGTAGTCGCGTTGGTGACGCCTCCCGTTTTTAGGACTCAGCAAATTGAGAAGTGCTTAAACGCAAATAAGAATGTATTTGCCGAAAAGCCGATTTGCATAGATCCGGTCCAATACCGCAAGATATGCAACGATCTCATTCCCCTTGCCGACAAGAAGGGGCTGAGCGTACTTTGCGGCACGCAAATGCGCTATCAGAGCGCCATTCAGGAAGCCATAGACCGCTTGAGAGACGGGCAAATCGGCGACGTCGTATCGGCGGTATGCCTGCGTTTTGAGGCGAAATATCTCACGGGCTGGTACAAAACTCCCGAGAATCTCAAAGAGGACGATGTGGAATTCCAGCTGCGCAACTGGCTTGCTTACAGATGGACTTCTGGAGACCAAATGGTCGAACAGTATATACACAACTTAGACTTGGCGCTCTGGGCGATAGGCGATATGCCTGTTGAAGTCGTAGGTTCTGGCGGAAGGCATGCAGATATTCCCTTGGGGGACAGGCTCTCAAATTGCCATGCGATGTTCTGGTTCGACAAAGGCATATCGCTCACTGCCGGTTGCCGCCAGGAAGACGGAGCTTCACCATTCTCCACTCTCAAGATTTACGGGACAAAAGGTCTGCTTTCAATGAGCTTCGGGAAGCAGGTAATAATTGGAGAAAAGCCCTGGAAGTCTGAAGCCCAGAAGAAGCCGGAGCTCATATGCGAGCACGAAGCGCTTTTCGGTTCCATTCGGAACGGCAAGCCGATTCAAACCATGCGCACATGCGCTGACAGCTGTTTTGTCGCCATCGCGGGGCGCGAGGCCGCATACGGCGGAAAGAGGGTCAAATGCGCCTGGTTTAAGGAGAAATCGGAACTGTCATATATGCCGGAGTCTCTTTCTCTTGACGGCAAGAAGGCTATTGAGCCGATACCTACTCCTCTTTCATACAAGCTCGTATAGAAATTGAGGAATTTGAATTTCTGCCCGAAGGCTTTTTATCCTTCGGGCTTTTTATTTTTTGCTTATTAGTGGAGAGTATTCTCCGGGAGGAAGGTATCTTTTGAAAGAAACAAAAAACGCGATAATTTTTTTACCTTGCGTTTTTCAAGGTTCCTTAGCTTCCCTATATGAGATACAAAGGCTTTTCGGGAATTGGAATACCCGGTTGTAAATATGGAGTTTTATTGGGAAGGGAAACGAAAATTTTTATTTGGCAAAGGCCAAAAATAAAAAGTTTTTTTGCAAATTGCAGAATCGAGAAAATGCAGCAGGGAAAATTTAAAATCCTTTAATTTTAAATAGAGAGGTTACGGACATATTATTGTGTATCCGCAAAATTGCCTCCATCATGAGCGAAGCTACCGATAGGACAGTTATTGGATAGTCTTTGTATTTTGGACTCGGCGGAGTGGAATCGGTGACTATGAGTTCGTCGAGCCATTTTTCGGACAATCTGTCGTATGCGGAATCGGTAAGCACCGCGTGTGTGACAGCTGCGCGCACAGTTTTTGCGCCTTTCGACTTCAAAAGCTTTGCCGCAGCGGTGAGAGTGCCGGCAGTTTCTGTCATGTCGTCGACTATCAATATGTCTCGCCCTTCGACTTCACCGACCAGGCTTGTCGCTTCGACAACTTCAGCGCTAACCCTTCTTTTTGCGATAAATCCCAAGGGGCAGTCGAGCAGGGTGGCGTAGCTTTGGGCGCGCTTAAGGCCACCTACGTCTGGGGAGAAAACGGTCATGTTTTTGAGGTTTTCCGTATCTTTTAAATAGTCGTAAATGACCGGAGACGCATATAGGTGGTCGCAGGGTATGTCGAAGAATCCCTGAATTTGAGTGGCGTGCAGGTCGAGCGTTAGGACGCGGTTGGCGCCTGCGGCGACCAACAGGTTCGCAACGAGCTTAGCTGTAATCGGGACTCTCGGCTGGTCTTTTCTGTCTTGGCGGGCGTACCCGAAGAAGGGAAGAACCGCTGTGATACGTTTTGCGGATGCCCTTCGAGCGGCATCTATCATTATGAGCAATTCCATTACGCTTTCGTTAGTGGGCTTGCTCGTCGGCTGAATTATGAACACGTCGTCTCCGCGTATGTGGTCGACAATCTTGACGAAGGTTTCGCTGTCCGGAAATGATTCCACAAGAATATTTCCGAGCGGAATTGAAAGTTCCTTGCATATAGCTTGCGCGAGCAAAGGGTGAGCTCTGCCCGTAAAGATTTTTAAATTGTCGATTTTCATTTGAAAGGAGAGGGAAATCTGGTACTGCTATTTAAGCTTTGCAAGCTATATAATAGGCATTTTTCGTCAAGGATTTTTGTATTGCGCCTCTTTTGTCCTATTAGGCGTTTTATCATTTAATTATTTCCACAAGTATGCTTTCGCTTAATGTATTCTCATAGGATTTTCTTATGTGGAATATTGCAAGCTAAGGATTTTTGCAAAATCCATAAACAAACTTGCCGGATACAAGGTCTTAGTCTTTGCGGATATAATATGAGTAATTTTAATGTGTAATAATAAAATGCTGAAAAACAAAAAATTTCGTTATATGTACTTGTGCAATAGTCGGGGGGGCAAGAGCGTTAATTCTATGCGGAAGTGGTCCGGAGAATAGGCAGGTAAATTTCTTATATGAAATGGAAAGCGCCCACTAGGGGCATTTACATGGAAATACTCGGGAGGGGACTTGAACCCCTACGCCCAAAGGGCATCGATACCTAAAACCGATGCGTCTACCGATTCCGCCACCCGAGCTTTCAGAGGAGCAAATACTTCACAGACCCACCATTTAAAAGCGAGCTTTTTTTACACTTTGGAAGCAAATTTTTATTTGCGTCCAATATCGCCTTTTTAGCGTATGCGGCGCAGGGTCATATTACGACGGCGACTTTTATTCCCTTCATCGCCACGTTGGTTTCGAGAGCTTCGCCAATCTTATCGAGAGGAAATTTATGGGAGACGAGTTTTTCGACAGGCAATCCCATTCCAACGGCGCGCCGCAGAAAATCGAAAGTTGTGGGATAGTTTTGCGGGGTGTATACCCAAGATCCAACAAGGCTGATTTCCTTGTTGCATATGTCAAAATGGTGGTTTATCGAACATTCTCCGCCGTCCATAAAGAAGCCGACTTCGCACATTCCACCACCGCGCTTTACAAATTTCCATGCGTTTGCAGCAGCTTTCGCCACTCCGGTACATTGGAATACAAAATCTGCACCACGGCCGTTTGTGTCCGATTTTACTGCATCAAGCAGTGCGGCGAAATCCCCATATTTGGTGAAGTTATAAAGGTGTGAGGCCCCTAAAGTCTTTGCGATCTCAAGGCGCGAATCGTTTCCGTCCACTGCGAAGATATTTTCTATTCCAAGCGTTCGCAAAACAGATATTACCAAAAGGCCTATAGGGCCGCATCCCTGAACGAGAACTTTTGTATCGAATTTGAGGAGTCCGGTCGTCTTTGCCCTTTCAACCGCGTGAACAGCGACGGCAGAAGGTTCGACGAGTATGCGCATGTCCAAAGACATTCCGGTGACATTGAAGAAAGTTGAATTTTCGCGTATGAGTATATACTCGCCAAAATATCCGTTGATATGCACGGAGTCGTCCGGCATTAGGCCGTAGATACCGCAGTTTTCGCACAGGTTGGTGCGTTCCGGAGTCATTTTGCATGCCTCGCAAGTTCCGCACGGAATTATGCAGGTCACTATTTTATCGCCTATTTTCACTGGATTGCCGGCAAAATCTTTTTTCACATTTTTTCCCATAGCGACAATTTCGCCCGTTCCTTCGTGTCCGAGTACGACAGGGCAGAGCGAGAAAGGATCTCTCACATACTCATGTCCGTCGGTGCCGCATACTCCGCATGCTTCGACTTTTACGAGCATTTCACCGTCACCGACGGACGGAATATCATATTCCCTAATCTCAAATTTTTTCGGGGCTACAAGAACCGCAACGCGAGCTTTGTTTTCCATGGTTGTTAAAAAGCTTAATTAAAATTTAATTTATTTCAGACCTGGCAAAGCTAAATGAGGTGCGCGGGCGTTTCCAGAAAAAAAATGGAGGTTGTATTAACTGTAAATCTGGGGGCCAGGGTCTTTCGCTGTTTAAAGATCCATTTACACGATGGTTTGCCGATGCGCCTTCGCGGGAAATTTTCAATTTCTGTTTTGCTCTTATGTCGGTGGCAATCTGATAATAGGGATGGATTGATGTATGAATCGCATTATGCCGTAGGTCAGCGCTATTGGTGACATTCAAGTCGCAGCAATATGAGATTTTGATTTATCTTATTTATTATGAAATATTTTTTAATTGAAAAAGTCGGAGGAAAGGGTAAAATAAGCTATGTCTAGGGTTGATTCTGAAAGCGTCTTTAAGCCTCATTTACAAGTAAAAAGAAAAAAGGCTTGACAAGTTATAAAAGACTAACTTTTTTACGATGAAATGAAGAAAATAGAGGACAGGTTGAGCGAGGCTAAGGAAGACTATCTTGAAACAATTCTCATGCTGTCTCAAAACGGAGATTCTGTCCATCTTGTAGATATAGCAAAATCGCATAAAGTTTCCAAGGCAACGGTTTCAAATGCCTTGGTGAAGCTTGGGGAATCCGGTTTTGTAGTCTATGAGAAATATAGGCCTGTAAGCCTTACTGAAAAGGGGCGCATACTGGCGAAAAATACGCTTAAAAAACATAAAATGCTGATAGATTTTCTTACGGAGAATCTCGGAGTTCCCATGGATGAGGCTCGCGAGGCCGCATGCAAGATGGAGCATGCCATAGGCGCAAAGATTGCCAATAAGCTTGCCGAATTCATGGCTAAACTAGATAAGTGCGGTTGCTGCACCGCAAAAAAATCTGGGATAAGACCGCGTTCGAGAACCGGATCTTCTAAGAAGAAGCCATAAGGAGTGAGAATTATGGTAGAAACGCAAAGCGCATGTTTTTTTTTAGGATATAAGTTAGTTATATCTAACTTATGGATATTGAAAAATGCCGGAACGTCGAGCCTTCGGCGGATACGGGGTCGAATGCCAATACCAATCAGGGATAGGCAGAGAATGAAAAACAGGGTGTTTAAGCTTAGTGAAATCGACGGAGTCGCAGGCCTCGATTTAGCCATTGCTAGCTTAAGTGGCTTTAAAACAGTTTTCGCGGCGCAAACGTGCTCGCGCAGTTTTATGCGTGTAAAAGCCCTTACTGCCTGTGCTTGCGACTGTAGCTCAGGAAGTGCCATAGAAAGGCTTGTCTGCAATTATAAACCATCTGGTGCAGGCGAGACCCGATCGGAGTTTGGAATGCAGGGCATTTTTATTCCCGACACTGCTGCAAGTGGGACAGGCAGCTTTCAAGGGTGGTGGCGCTCTAGCTCCAGCGTGGATAAAATAATTCGATTTGAATTTTTCCAAGCTGTATTCCCACAGAAGAAAGTTTTAGAATATTCATTGTTGCGGGTTTTCCGCGGGAAATTCATAGATTATGGGAGCGGAAACTTCGACAGAAATTTTTACTCTTTTTACATCGGTTTGCAGCAGGATTTTATATCGGATTCCGGAGGGAAGGCGGTATTGGGTGGATTTGTGCGCGCGGCATGGGCGCCGGACGAGAATATAAGCGCCTATACAAAATATCTCGACTGCGGGCTAAACTGGTTCAGCCCGATACCTGCGCGCGATGACGATGTGTTTGCCGTCGGATATTCAATAATGGAGTTGGGTTCTGGAATGTGCAAATCGGAGTGGTTCGGCAGATACGACTCGATATGCGGGGCGACATATAGAATGCGGTTGACAGGTGCGGTATTCTTGCTGCCGTGTTTCCAAATATATTTCAATTTAAGAGACGCTGAAGGCAATACGCGCGCAACGTATGTTGCTGGGGCGAGAGTGGAGGTCAACTTCTTTTTTATGGACGAAGCGCTTTCCATGAGGCTATTTCTTCACTTAAAAAATCCTTAAAGGAAGCGCTCCTATTTTATCGTATGAACAGGAAAAAAGAGAAAAAAACGAAGAAAATTTCCCTCGGCAAGGAGATGACGCTTGCGGATTTACCGGTGGGTGCGACTGCCACGATAGTGCGAATCATACCCAATTCGCGCGGAGAGAAAAAATTTGCAGATGTCGGACTTGTTCCGGGGGCTGAGCTCGTCATGGAGGCCCATGCTCCGTTTGGAGGTCTAATCAGGGTAAAAGTAATGGAAACAAGCATGGCGCTCCATAGCTCTGACGCAAAAAATATTGTGATGGACAAGGAGTCCGAGAAATGAAAAGGCATTTTAAAATAGCACTTGCCGGCAATCCCAACTGCGGCAAGACTTCGATATTTAACGCTCTGACTGGGGCGCGCCAGCATGTTGGCAATTATCCCGGGGTGACAGTGGAAAGCAAGGCGGGAAGCTTTTGGATAGGCGACTCGGAAATAGAGCTCATAGACTTGCCCGGCGTCTATTCTCTGTCGTCGAGCTCGCCAGAGGAG
This sequence comes from uncultured Verrucomicrobiota bacterium, assembly GCA_949298545.1. Classification (GTDB taxonomy): domain Bacteria; phylum Verrucomicrobiota; class Verrucomicrobiia; order Opitutales; family Intestinicryptomonadaceae; genus Merdousia. The sequence continues at coordinate 22,166 of CASFWX010000016.1, forward strand.
AACATTGTTTTCCAGGAGCTGATGAAGCCCGGAATAGACTTGATCTTAAATGTGGTAGATTCCTCAATCCCGCGCCGGAGCCTCTATCTGACAACCCAGCTTGCCGAACTCCACATACCGATGCTTTTGGTGTTCAACATGAGCGACGACGCCAGAAAAAAAGGCATAAAATTCGACGTGTGCAAACTCGAAAAGTATTTTGGCTCTCCGATAGCCCAGACTGTCGGACGTTCTTCTGACGGGGTAAGGCCGCTCGTTGAAAAACTGGCGGAGGCATTAAAAAACCTTGAAGGGCACGGCGTGCCGATGCTGTCATACGGCTCCGATATCGACGATTCGATTTCGGAGGTTGCGGGGAAAATAGATTCTTTGGGCGTAAAGAAGTACGCCCACATACCATCGAGGTTTTTTGCCATAAAGCTTCTCGAGGGAGATTCGTGCACGCGCGGCATTCCGGAATTTAAACCGGCGTGGGAGTGCGCGGCGGAAGAAATAAAACACTTGTCTGAAATACACGCCATAGACGACACCAACACCTTTATGGCCGACAAGCGCTATGCCATGCTTTCGGGCGCGTGCCGGGATTCAATATCGACGACGGGCGAAAGGAGGAACGAGATATCCGATAAAATCGACGCGGTAATGACGAACAGATTTTTCGGATTGCCGATTTTCTTTCTGATAATCTACGCTACGTTTTGGTTTACCTTCGTTTGCGCCGACCCGATCATGGTATGGATGGAGGACGCTTTTGCATGGCTTTCAGAGTCGATAAAATCGCTTTGGGACGGAGGCGAATGGCCGTATTTGCGTTCGCTTTTGACTGACGGCGTAATTGGGGGCGTGGGCGGCGTTTTGGTCTTTTTGCCAAACATACTATTTCTTTTCTTCTCGATAGCTATTCTCGAAGAAAGCGGATATATGTCTCGCGCGGCATTCGTCATGGACGGCATAATGCGCAAGTTCGGGCTTCAGGGGAAGTCGTTCGTGCCGCTCGTGTTGGGCTTTGGCTGCAATGTTCCCGCGATTATGGCGACCCGAAGCATTGAGAGCGAGCGCGACCGCAAGACTACAATCATGGTCTTGCCATTTATGAGCTGCAGCGCCAGGCTTCCGATTTTCGCGCTGATAATACCGGCGTTTTTTGAGCTGAAATACCAGGCGTTTATGATGTGGCTGATGTATTCCATTGGCGTAGTCGTCGCGCTTGTTGCGGCGCGCATTTTAAAGAATACTATATTTAAAGGGGACGGCGAGGTCTATTTGATGGAGCTGCCTCCATATAGGCTTCCAACGCTGCGCAGTTTGCTTTTGCACATGTGGGACAGGGGAAAGATATATTTGCGAAAGGCAGGCACCATAATTTTGGCAACTTCCATAATACTTTTCTTCTTCAACACCTATCCCGAAAAGAAAGAGTATTCAAAGGATTATGAGGCGCAAATCGCGCGCCTTGAAAAATCCGGCGAGATTGACGGGGCAAAACTGAAAATTTTGTCGATGGGAGATTTGCTTTCGCCTGGCGAACTGGCGGAGATAAGCTCTGAGCGATCGATTCCGATTGAAATGGTGGATTCGATTCTCGCCAAGGGCAATGCGAACACCGCGCAAAAGGCCGTTTTGAACTCAATAAAATCCGCGGCGGAAATGCGTGCGGTGCTTGAAAACGAGATGGCTGCCGAAGCCATGGAATATACGATATCGGGGCGCGTTGGAAAATTTCTCGAGCCCGTATTCAAACCGATAGGATTTGATTGGAAATTGACGACGGCCAGCATAGGGGCGCTCGCGGCGAAGGAGGTTTTCGTCTCGCAGCTTGGCATACTTTACGCCGAAGGCGAAGCCGACGAGGAATCCGTTCCCTTGAGGGAACAGCTCGCGAAAAATTATTCTCCGCTTCAGGGATTTTGCATAATGCTTTTCTGCCTGATGTCCATACCGTGTCTGGCGACTCTCGCGGTTATCAAGAGAGAATTAAATTCTTGGCGGGCTGCCGCCTTTGAGGCGGCTGGAATGTTTGTCTTGGCTTATGCGGCGACTTTCATCGTTTATCAAGCCGGCATGATCCTGCATATAGGTTCGGAAATAGTCGCAAAATGATGATGAACATAGAGGGTTTTTTAAGCCTGCACGCGGCTCTCCGAGCCGGTGGGTGGGATTTTGTTCCTGATGGAGAAAAACAAAATGGCATTCGGAATCCGGGCTGGTTTAAAATCTGCGGGACGTGCTCATATTGCTCTGCCTGTTGCATGCTCTGCATTTTTGAATCCGCCGTCCGCAGTGCCATAGGTAATAGGTAAAAGCGCGGCTCCGCGGGGCTTCCGTTTCCCGCGGGGCCGATGTCTTTGGCAGGTCGGAGTTTTTTGTGGCAATGGAAAAAAAGGGGAGATAAAAATGGAAAAGTTGATAATATCGGCCATAGCCGTCTACGCGGTCGGGGTGCTTCTTTTTTCCCTCTCAAAATACCTAAAAAAGCGTTCCGGGATATCCCCATGCGAAAGCGGAGGAAAATGTTCCTGCGGGGGGGATTGCAAGACTTGCCCGTTTCGTGAAGTCAGGCGGGAAGAGCGCGAAAAATGCGCCTCTAAAAAATATAGGTGAAATCAATGTTCATGGCTCCCGCATTCGGGTTCTATGTGCACGTTTATGGTGCTGCGCCCAAACTTTGAGCGCACGGCGCGCTCTATTCTGTCGGATATCTCGTGGGCTTCCAATATCGAAAGCGAGGGGTCAACGTGTATGTTTACGTCTATTTCGTTGCTTCCACCGTTCGATCGCACGCGCAAATCGTGGGATTTTATGACGCCGTCGGTCGAGCGTATTATGTCGGATATCTTTTCCCGCATTCCTTCCGGAGCTTTGTCGAGAAGGGAATCCACCGCGCGTTTTGACAGCCTGAACGAAACTATCACGACGATGATTGCCACCCCTATTGCGGCTATAGAGTCGGCGGAATCAAAGCCCATCGAGGCGCATATGAGCCCAAATAGCACGACGCACGAGCTTAATATGTCTGTGGAGAAGTGCAGGGCGTCGGCTTCCAATGCTTGGCTTTTATATTTTCGCGCCGCCTTCATCAGAGAACGCGAACGCCCTATGTCGACAAGTATGGAGATCGATACAACCGCAAAGCTCCAAAACCCGACTTCTATTTCCGTATTCCCCAGATAGAGCCTGCGGGCTGCTTCCCACACTATCCACGCGCATGTGGCAAAGAGCAAAAGAGCCTCTATCAGGGCGGAGAAGTTTTCTATTTTCCCGTGCCCGAAGTTATGCTCTTTGTCTGCGGGTTTGTCCGACATTTTTACGGCGGAAAGCGTAATGGCAGCCGCCGCGAAATCGAGAAGAGAGTGCAGCGCTTCGGAGAGTATGCCGAGGCTTCCCGTGGCGAGTCCGACTGCCAGCTTCATAGCGACAAGACCTGCCGCGGCGAGCACGGAGAGCGCTGCGGCTCTTGTTTTCCCGTTTTTGCGTTTCATGTTTTGCGGGTGTTGTTTGGGAGGATCGTTTGCTCTCCAGCCCGGCGAGTAGTTTTTGTTTGCTTAAAGCGCCGTTTGCGGCGGCAATAGACAGTTTTAGGGATAGATACCGGTACTTCTCCGCTTTCGCAGAGCTTGCGGAACGGGGATTTTTATAGGTCTTCGGTTGTGGCTATTCTGTCTGCGAGCCCGTAGTCTATGGCTTCCTGCGCCGTCATGAAGAAGTCGCGGTCGGTGTCTTCGGAAATCTTTTCCATGGATTGTCCGGAAGCGTCGGACAAAATTTTATTCAGCTCCACCCTCATTCGTTCAAGCTCCTGCGCCTGAATATGTATATCCACGGCGGTGCCGCTCATTTGGCCCATTATTAGCGGCTGGTGGATCATAATCCGCGCATTCGGAAATAGCAGGCGCTTGCCTTTCGGCGCCGCGCTGAGAAGTATGGAACCCATGCTCATGGCGATTCCCGTCACGACCACCTTTACGGGGGATTTTATGAGTTTCATTGTGTCGTATATAGCCATACCCGCGCTTATGGAGCCTCCGGGAGTGCTCATATATATGGTTATCTCCTTGTCGTGGTCTAACATGTCGAGATAGAGCAGCTTTTCGACGGTTGCCGCCGCGCTTTCGTCGCTTATCTCGTCCCATAGGAAAATTTTGCGCTCGTTTATAAAGCGCTTGGCTATTTCCGACATTACAGGATTTTTCTGTTCATTGGTCTTTTCTTTTTCTTCTGGCATATTTTAAGCTTTTCGTTTGTTTTTATTTTTTCGATATTTCCAGCACGGCATAGCCTGCAAAAATATTTGGCATGAAATTGCACGGGGTTTTCCAGTCGCCGCGCAGAAAACGGCTTCTCATTATCTTTATATCGTTTTGCAGGCAGAATTTTTTAAATGAATTTATTGATATGGCATTCATCGGGCGCGCTTTGTCCCAAGTGTCGGGATAAACTTCGTTTACGATTCTATCGCCTGTAAATGCGAATGAGAGGCGGTTTCTCCAGTAGGCGTGGTTTACGAATCCGACGGCGGCGCGCTTTCCGACCCTCAGTGCTTCAAAAACGACTTCGCGCGCGTTTTCGAGCTCCGGAAGCGTGCGCGAACAGATTATCCAGTCGAAAGAATTGTCGCCGAACGAGGATAGCGCATCGAGTATGTCGCCGTGGTAGGCGTTCACGCCGCGCTTTATGCAGCGCGCTATCTTTTCAAAATCCGAATCGACTCCGACGGCATAGATGTTTTTCGTGCGCACGAGTTCGCCGAGAAGTATGCCGCGTCCGCAGCCGAGGTCCAACACGCGCTCGCCATCGCCTATCCATTCGCTGATGACGCGCAGCTCTATTTTGCGCCTGTCGGCGTTTTTCCCGTTTTTTCCGTCAGACATTTAAAAAGTACTCCACAAGTTTGTAAAGTTTTGGGGAATGGATAAGGAAGGAGTCGTGGCCGAGGTCGCTCTTTATTTCCGCATATGACGCCGTCTTTCCCATGCGCAGCAAAGCTCTTACAATTTCCCTGTTTTGCTCAGGGGGGAAGAGCCAGTCCGAAGTGAAACCAACCACGAGGGTTTTTGCGCGCACTGGTTCAAAGGCTTTTTCAAGGGATCCGTATGAGTAGAGGTCGAACAAATCGAGGGCTCTGGTAAAATAGAGATAGGTGTTCGCGTCGAATCGGTTGACGAAACTTTGGCCCTGGTGGTGCAGATAATTTTCTATCTCGAACGAGGGTTTGAATATTTCTTCGGGGCGTATTTTTTCATGCGAGCGCCCGAATTTCCCCTCGAGCCCCTTGTCGGAAAGGTACGTTATATGCGCCATCATTCGGGCGATTCCGAGTCCGACGCTCGGTATCCTCTCGAGCTTATAATTCCCGCCGTTCCAGACGGGATCCTGCATTATGGCGCTGCGCCCGACTTCATTGAAGGCTATCGCTTGGGCGTTTTGCCTGGCGGTTGTGGCGAGCGCGCAGATCTTTTCCGCCCTGTCAGGAAAGTCTATCGCCCATTGGAGAGCCTGCATTCCCCCCATCGATCCCCCTATTATCATGGCGAGTTTCTTAATCCCGAGATGCGAAACCAGGCGCTCTTCGACGGCGACGATATCCCGCATTGTTATGGCTGGGAATGTCAGGTTGTACCTTTCGCCGGTGGCTGGGTTTATTGACGACGGGCCCGTCGTTCCCCTGCAGCCGCCTATGCAGTTGGAGCAGATGACGAACCATTTGTTCGTGTCGAGGGGCTTTTGAGGGCCTATGATGTTGTTCCACCAGCCGGATTTTTTGTCGGACAGTGAGTATACGCCCGCGCAGTGGTGGTCTCCGGTGAGCGCGTGGCAGACGAGAATGGCGTTGCTCCTGTCTTCATTGAGGCGGCCGTATGTTTCGTAGCGGACATTAAAGCTCTTGAGTTCTCCGCCGAGGGCGAATTTCAGGGGGGTGTCGCAGTGGAAGTCGGAATACTCCACTATTCCGACATCGCCGCAGTCCCTGCGGATTAAGCTTGTGTCGTCGGAGTCGTTCATTTCGCGCCCGATGGCGGATTTATCTTTTCCGCGCTTTCTCCCAGGTTTGGCAGGGTTCGTTTCTGGAGGCTTGACGCCAGTTTTTTCTCGGCGGTTTTTAGTATTTCGGAATCCATTTTTTCGGCGAGAACCTCAAGCTTTAGGATTTCCGTTCCGCGCTTGATCTTAAAGGTTGCGATTTCTCCGGGGCGCACGAAGAACGTGTGCCTTCTCAGTTCATTGTTGTTTACGACGTTGTGGGAATTTATTTCCAATATTTCGTCTCCGACCATAAATCCGGCTTTTTTGGCGGGAGCGTTTTCAGCGACCATTGTGACGACGATTTTTGTCCTTCCGTCGCCTTCGGCGTCTTCGGCGCGCAGTCCGAACCAGCTGTACACCGGCTCCCCGCAGAGAAGTATGTCGTCGCGTATCTTCGCGGCAGCGGCAGCGGGAAGTATAAAGCTTCCTCCTATTTCAGGGAGGGCCGCTATGACCATGCCGACAAATTTTCCATCGATATCGAACACTCCACCGCCTATCCCTCCGCGGACGAGCGGAATGTTTGTGCGCAAATATACAGTAGGCAGAAAATTTCCCCCAAATTCAATATTGTGCCCGGTTGCAAGACCGAGCCTCGGGGCTGGAGGCAGGCCCATTTCATAGGATATCAAAGCTATCAAAGTGGCTATCGGGGCCAGATCGCGCGAAGAGTCGGAAACGACATTGGGGGCATCTTTAAGCTTGGAGCTCTTGCGGACTTTTACAACGGCGAGAGTAGTGAGCGGATCGAGCCCAACTGAATCCGCGTCGAAGAGAAGGCCGTTCCACTCTATCCAGATTTTTTTTGCCGTGCATGTCACGCATGCGCTCGTGAGAACCACGCCGCCTTTCCCGGCGAGGATTCCCGACCCGACGTCGAGAGTGTCCTGCGTTTGCGGATTTCCGTTTTCGTCCTTTGACTCGGTTTGCTTTTGCGCATAAACCTTGACAATGGAAGCCTTGTTTTTCTCGAATAGCGAATAGAGTTTGTTCTGAATGTCGCAGTAGCCGCCAGGTGCCGAAAGCGCGGAAGGATTTACCGGCGGGGGGGCTGGGCTGTTCAAAGGCGATTTTGGAGAGTCGGCGCGCGCAAAAGCCGTCGCTACGCACAGCGCGGCGGCCACAGGAAAAGCGCTTTTTCGTCTGGCAATCATATGAAAGCGTAAAAGTCTGTTGCAAACCGCGGCGATTCGCAAGTTTTTTGTTCTGATCGGCTGCCCGGTGGATTTAGGCAAAATACGTCAGAATCATATCCGCGCCGGCTCGCTTAATGGCTATTAGCGACTCGCGCTTTGCCCGCTCAAGGTCTATCCAGCCGCGCTGCGCGGCAGCCATTATCATGGAGTATTCCCCGGAAACCTGGTAGGCTGCAATGGGGAGGCTGGTGGAGGCTCTGACTTTTGATATTACGTCCAAATAAGCTCCAGCGGGCTTGACCATGAGGACATCGGCGCCTTCCTCCTCGTCGAGGGCGGCTTCCTTGAGTGCTTCGCGGACGTTGGCAGGATTCAACTGGTAGCCGCGCTTATCCAAATATTTTTTCGGCTTTCCCTGCTTTTGTCCGCCGTTGGGAGATGAACCGATTGCGTCGCGGAACGGCCCGTAAAACGCCGAGGCGTATTTTGCGCTGTACGCCATTATGGCGGTATCCACAAAGCCGCATTCGTCGAGGGCGGAGCGTATCGCCCCAATCCGCCCGTCCATCATGTCGCTCGGCGCCACAAAATCCGCTCCCGCTTGCGCCGCCATAAGCGCCATGCCGCTTAAAATTTCAACTGTTTCGTCGTTCAAAATTCTTTGCCCGGACGAATCCAATATCCCGTCGTGGCCGTGAGTAGTGTAGGGGTCCAATGCTATATCTGCTATGAGCGCCATTTCGGGAAAGCGCTTCTTCACCGCGGAGATTGCCCTGTTTGCAAGCGATTTTGCGTTGAGCGCCTCGTCCGCGCGGTCCGACTTCGATTTTGGGTCGACTTGCGGGAAGGGAGCTATGGCTTTCACTCCGCGCTTTAGCGCCTTTTCGCACACGCGAAAGAGCGAATCTATCGTATGGCGCATGACTCCGGGCATGGATTCTATTTCCGAAGCTCCGCTTTTGCCTTCTTTGATAAATACGGGAAGAATTAGATCGGACGGGTTTACGCGGGTTTCCTCGCAGAGGGAGAGTATTGCGTCGCTTTTTCTCAAGCGGCGCGGGCGTTTCCTTATATCGAGCTTGAAATTTTCGTCCATGGCGATTTTATATTCCATTCTTCCGAAAAATCTCAACTTTTTTATTTGAGGAAGTTTTTTTGGGATCGGCGATCTTTGGATAAATATTGTCTTTACACGAAAGCCGGTCTCTTTGAAAATCCGCCAGCATATATTTAAAGATGAATCCGAGCATATACAATACCTTGACCCGGCGCAAAGAGGAGCTTGTACCCTCCGGTAAGGCTTTCGGCATGTACTGCTGCGGCCCGACGGTCTACGGACCCGCGCATATCGGCAATTTTAGGACTTTTGTCGTTCAGGACGTCCTTCGCCGCGTCTTGGAATGTTCGGGCATGAAAGTCAAGCACGTGAGGAACATTACCGACGTGGACGATAAGACCATACGCGAAAGCCGCAAGCTCGGTCTCGCTCTCGCTGATTTTACCTCCAAATGGGCGGATAAGTTTCATGAGGATTGCCGCAAGCTCAATCTTCTTCCTCCTGCCGTGGAGCCGCGCGCTACCGCCCACATAGCCGAACAGCTGGAAATGGTCGAAACGCTCGTGAGGAACGGGCATGCCTACGCCATGCCGGACGGCAGCGTATATTTCAAAATATCCACTTTCCCAGACTACGGAAAACTTTCCGGCTTGAATCTCGAACATGCCCAGACCCAGGCTACAAATTCCGCAGGCGAAGCTAATTCCGCAGACGAATACGAGAGGGAAAACGTATCGGATTTTGCGCTTTGGAAGGGGCGCAAACCCGAGGACGGCGAGAACTTTTGGAAGTCGCCGTGGGGCGAAGGAAGGCCGGGGTGGCATATCGAATGTTCCGCCATGTCGAAAAAATATCTCGGGGACTCTTTCGATTTGCACGGCGGCGGAGTGGATCTTTGTTTCCCTCATCATGAGAACGAAATCGCCCAGAGCGCTTGTTCTACGGGCAAGCAGCCTGCCCGCTATTGGTTCCACAGCGCGCACCTGATGGTTGAAGGACAGAAGATGTCAAAGAGCCTCGGCAATTTATTCACTCTCGACGACCTGCTCTCGCGTTCTTATTTCCCGATGCAGATCCGCTATGCGCTGATATCAGGGCATTATCGCCAGCAGCTGAACTTCACTTTTAAGGGGCTTGACGACGCCGGAAGCGCCCTTGCTAAGCTTCGAAAAGCAGTGGAATCGGCTCTCGAGCGGTCGGGCATTTCCGAAGCGGACTTTAAGAAACTTGTCGCACCAAAAAACTGTTTTGACGGCACAATATTTGAAGGCGCTTGGAGCGCTCTTTGCGACGACTTAAACGTGCCGCGCGCTTTGGGCGAAATATTTTCGGTCCTGCATAAGTTCTCGGGCGATGCGGGAGACGCCGCCGCACTCGGATCTTTGCTTTACGCTTTAGGGATAGATATATTTGCCGTCCCCGCGCCGGACGAACAAGTTTCAGCCCCTCCGGAAATAAGCGATATGGCGCAGGCGCGTTGGGAGGCTAAGAAATCGGGCGATTACGCTTTGGCCGACGAGCTTCGCAAAAAGATTTCCGACATGGGCTGGCTGGTGTCCGACGCAAAAGACGGATTTAAGCTTGTCCCAAAGCCGGATTCCAAAGCCCCTTGATGCTTGCCGCGGCCCCGGGCATATTCGGATTCACATGCGCCCTCCCGCTGGAGGGCATTTTTTAACGGCATGCGCATTTCGGCGGATCTGTAGCGCGCTACTGGTTTTTTGATGCCTCAAGCTCGACTTCGAAAAGTAGGTCGTGGCGGCAGACGATGCTGTACGACGGGACATGGGCGATGTTTCCGCGCGCTTTCAGCCACTTTTCGAAAGCCGCGTAATATTCCGGTCGCAGGCAGTAGGATACCGCGCTCGAAACGTTTTCAAAGCCTAGCCCGCGCGAAGCGAGAATGTTTTCTATCACTTGCATTGTCAGTTCTACCTGCGCTTCTATGTTCCCAACATGGGCTGTCTTTCCTCCCGGTTCTATGCTTGCGCTCCCCGACACGAAAATCCTGCGCGAGCGTTCCGTATCAAGCTCGACCGCGCGCGAGAACGAGCTTCCGTATTCTGTCGCGCCGCATTGCAGAGGGGAATCCAGGGGAAAGGCGTCCCTTGCGCTTCCTTCGGATTTCCGCTTTGCCGCGATAAATCCGCTCGATATCAGGGATCCAGAGGGATTTGGCGCGCCTATTCCCGTGCTTGCCGGAAGCAGGTTTTCAAAGATCTTCTCCTCTTTAAAAATGCGTGTTCGCGTGCGGTTGAAAGGATCGTACCATGAGAGGATGTCGTCGTTGTAAAACCAGGTGCGGACTATATCGGTAAATTTAAAGCCGCAGGCGAGGAGGAGGCTTTTCATTTCGGAGATGTTTGCGGCGGTGTGCGTTTCGGGATCGATTATTGAAGGTGAAACGCAGATTCCAAAGCTTCTGCAATAATCGCAGATCCCGTCCGAATAGGTAGACGCGCGCGATCCGCTTGCGCTTTCGAAAAATTTTACGTCCGCCCCGGATACGGCGCATACTCTTGCTCCGGCGAGTTCGGGTTTTGAGGTCTCATCGAGCGGAAGTATTGCGGATACGGGAAATTTTGCATTTGGGAAAGAGATAGCAAGGGCGTTTTGCGCCCATCTTGGACCGAAGATTTCCGCGCAGGCTATTTCGGAGCATTCCGCATCGAGCGATTTTTTTAGCGATTCAAATTTGGAAACCGCCTCTTTTTCATTTTTAAAGTTTATTGTAAAATGCAGCTCGGAAGTGTTTCCGTTTAAGAGCGTTTTGTGCATATTTTAAAACTGCGCCGCTTCTCTTAATTGAAAAACAGCGCGATGTTTCTCCCCGTTTTGTGAAACACAAGTAAGGAACTATTGTTTCATCTGTCAATTTTTTTATCGGGCTTTTTCTTTCCGGCGTTTTTTTTAAAGTTATATGTCCTTTTAAATAACAATGTTATTTTAATAGGTATGCGGAGCAATACCGCGGAAGATCCTTAAAAAATTTGGAGAGGTTTTATCTTAAAAAACTTTCACTGCGCCTGATGACCTTCACTATTGAAGGTGAGAAGCAAGCCTTGGCTTTGTCTTAAAAAATTTCATGCGACTTATGGCCTACGTTTGCAAAATCGCTCATTTTTATGTTTGTTCGATACTTATGGTGCGAGAAACGACATGGAGTTGAATAAAGTGCGGTAAAACACATATCGGAGCGGTACTTTCCAAACGCGCATGCGTGATGATCCATGTGGTGGAATCCTTTGTCGAAGCCGGCAAACACACGCGCCGGGGCGCCTGAGAGAGCGCGCGCGAGTTTCTTGCTGATAGATACTGCGTTGGGATATAGATAGTGGAGATTTGCAGGCGGGGGATTAGATTCAAGCGGAAGCTATCCCGCCAATATGTCGCCGACAAAAGACTCTATAATATCGGGAGTGAAATATTGCATGACCACGACGTGCGACAGCGGCCCGAAATTGGGATCGTCGTTGCAAGCCAGAGCGTACTTATGTATGACCCTTTCCGGGGCGCGGCTAAAGAAGACCGTATTCGAGTAGGGGTTTTTCCAAGCTTTTACTCCCGCTTGCAATAGCTTTTCCTTTAGCAAATCAGCCATTGCGAGAGCGTGCCGGGCTTCCTCTCTTATTCCCTCGGCGCCTATGGATTTTATGCGCCAATAAAGTTTTAAAGCGTCAAAGCCGCTGCGCGAACAGCTTATTGTGGGTATTACGCCGTTGAGGTACGGGACCGGCGAACTCTCCACGGCTTTTAAAATTTTGCTTTTGCAAATGAATATGCCTGCCGGCTCGTTGAGGGATATGAATTTATGCCCTGATATGGCGACGGAATCAAATCCCATTTCTTTTGCGTTTAAAATGCTTTTTGCTTTTTGGTCGTCGAGGAAGGGGAGGTATCCCCCGAAGAGGGCGGCGTCGAGATGCCTGTAAACCAGGGGAGGCTTTAAGTCGGACAGGATTTCGGAGATGGAGACTTGGTCGTCTATGGCTCCTTTAAAAGTTCCGCCGATTGCTATGGCAACGAGCGCCGGGCGCGACGGATCGAGCTTGCGCCGGAAATCGTCCGGATCCATCTGCCCCATGGGCAGAGCCGATATTGCGCGCGTTTCTATGTTTAACACGTCTCCGAGCTTTTTTACCGAGTAGTGGGCTTCGTCTGAGACGTACAGTATCGGCGGAATAGGGGAATTTGCCGACAGCCATCTGCGTCCAAAATACAACCCGTGCATATTTCCGTCGGTTCCGCCGTTTGAAATTACGCCCCAGTGGTCGTTTTCAAAGCCGAAATGCGAGGCGAAAAAGTCTATGGAATCGCGTTCAAACTCGTCGGTATTTAGCATATCCCAATTTTTCTTATAGGGGGAGCCGACGTTTATCAGGGTAATGTCGGCAAGTCTTGTGTCTGCGAGCCATCTGTAGTACGCATCGAGCCCCGTGTCCTGGTCGAAGGGATAGCCGAACTGCATGAACTGGCGCGCTGTAAGCTCGCGCGCGGCAGCGTTCAATTTTGCCATAGATTCGGGATCCGGAAGATTTGCCATGTTTTGTTTTTTCATTGTGCGGAATCTCTCATTGTGTTTCTTTTTATGAAAAGGCAAGGAAAGTCGCATTTTTATGGATTTTCTTCGCGGAGGAATTTTTTGTATGAAAAACAGCAAGACGAACGTTATGCGCGTGCTCGAGTCTCGCGGAGTGCCGTATGAATGTTTCTTTTACGATGCCGATCCGGCGCTTTCCGGTTCGGATATAGCGCGGATTTTGGGAGAGAATCCGGCGGGAGTTTTCAAGACGCTTGTGGCGAAAGGCGCCAAGGGCAGGGTATATGTATTTATGGTTCCTGTGTCGGGAGAGTTGGACTTAAAAAAGGCGGCGTCGGCCGCGGGGGAAAAGCATGTGGAGATGTTAAAAGCAAAAGAATTGCTTCCTACCACAGGATATGTCCATGGCGGTTGCTCGCCTGTCGGCATGAAAAAGAAATTCGACACTTTTCTCGATTCGAGTGCCGCGAAATTCGGCGCCATTTATTTCAGCGCCGGGAAAATCGGGGCGCAGGTTAGGCTTTCACCGGCGGATTTGGCGAAAGTCGTCGAATACAAATTTGCAGATATTTCAAAATAATTTCGCCCGTCTTAGGGAGAGATTGTTATTCGTACTTGCGGAATTTGCGCCTGCCGCGAACGATGGAGGTTTCCCCGGCGGATAATTGGCGCCCGGCGGGAATATGCGCAGTCCCGCAATACGAAAGAAATCAGGATAGGCGGTTTTTAAAATCTGAGTATCCGAACTTTTTTACCAATGTTTCGCTGCCGCCAGGCTGGCGAATCCAGATGGAGGGGAGCGGGGCGCCATTGAAGGTGTTGTTTTTTACCATCGTGTAAATTGCCATGTCGCCAAAAACCAGCGTATCTCCAATTTTCAAAGGTTCATCGAAAGAGTATTCGCCGACGACATCGCCCGCTAAACAGGTTTGGGAGGCGAGAATGTATGTGTGAGCCTTTTCGCCGGGAAGCCCGGCGTTTAGAAGCGGCGGTCGGTAGGGCATTTCAAGGACGTCAGGCATGTGGCATGCCGCCGAAGCGTCGAGTATGGCGATATCTTTCCCGTTGCGCACAATATCGAGCACTTTCGAATATAGAAAGCCCGCGTTGAGCGCCACCGCCTCGCCGGGCTCGAGATAGACTTGCAATCCATAGCCGTCGGACATGCGCCTTATGCACTTTTCGAGCAGTGCTATATCGTAGCCGGGGCGGGTTATGTGGTGTCCGCCTCCAAAGTTTATCCATTTGAGATGGGGGAGAAAATCCGAGAATTTTTCCACGACCGCTTCGAGGGTTTTTTCGAGGGCGTCCGAATTTTGCTCGCAAAGCGTATGGAAATGAAACCCCGATACGCACTTCGGGAGCTCTTTCGGGAAGTTTTCCCGCGTGACCCCGAGGCGCGAAAATTTTGCGCATGGATCGTAGATTCCTCCGGATTGCGTGGAGCACTCGGGATTTATTCTCAATCCGACATGCGCTCCGCGCGCTTGGGCGCGCTCCGCGAATTTGTCGAGCTGGGAGAAGGAGTTGAATACGACGCAGTCGGCGATTTCGGCGATATCGTCGAAATCCTCGTCACGGTATGCTGCCGAGAACACGTGGGTTTCCCCCCCGAATTCCTCCTTCCCCAGCCTCGCCTCGAATAAGCCGCTGGCGGCAGTCCCGTCGAGATATTTTGCCGCCAGCGGATATAGCGCAAAAGCCGAGAACGCCTTTTGCGCAAGCAGGATTTTACAGCCGGAACGCCTGGAGACTCCGGATAGAATCTTGAGGTTTTTTTCGAGGAGCGCCGCGTCTATCACATAGCGCGGAGTCGGGAGGCCTTGCCCGTCTTCGCGCATCAGTCAACGAGCTCCGGATTGAAGTTTTCCTTCCATGGAAGACCCCATTTGTTGAGGGCGTCCATAAAGGGATCCGGATCGAATTCTTCGACGTTGAATACGCCAGGTTTAGCCCATTTTTTTGTTAAAAGCATTTCCGCGCCTATCATAGCCGGGACGCCCGTAGTGTATGCGACCGCCTGGGAGCCAACCTCCTTAAAACAGCTTTCGTGGTCGCAGACATTATAGATGTAGCAGTTTTTCTCCTCTCCGTTCTTTTTTCCCCGGAATATGCAGCCTATGTTTGTCTTTCCTTTTGTTCGCGGGCCGAGCGATGAAGGATCTGGAAGCAGAGCTTTGAGAAATTGCAGAGGGACGATTTCCCTGCCTTCATACATGACGGGCTTTATCGACGTCATTCCGACGTTTTCAAGGCATTTTAAATGAGTCAGATAGCTTTGCCCGAAAGTCATGAAAAAGCGTATTCGCTTTATCCCCTTTATATTTAACGCCAGCGATTCCAATTCTTCGTGGTGGAGCAGATACATGTCGCGCTCGCCTATTTCCGGAAAATTATAGACGCGCTTTATTTGCATGGGATCTGTTTCTATCCATTTGCCGTTTTCCCAATAGCTTCCCTTTGCCGAAACTTCGCGTATATTGATTTCCGGGTTGAAATTCGTTGCGAAGGGATAGCCGTGGTCTCCGGCGTTGCAGTCTAATATGTCGATGTAGTTAATTTCGTCGAAGTGGTGCTTGAGCGCATATGCGGAAAATACGCCCGTCACTCCCGGATCGAATCCGCAGCCGAGCAGGGCTGTTATGCCGGCTTGGCGGAATCTGTCGCGGTATGCCCACTGCCATTTGTATTCAAATTTTGCGGTGTCTTCCGGTTCGTAGTTTGCCGTGTCGAGGTAGCTTACCCCTTCGGCGAGGCAGGCGTCCATAATTTTCAAATCCTGGTAGGGCAATGCCAGATTCATCACTAAATCCGGCTTGTATTCGCGTATGAGGGCGGCCACTTCCTCGGTTTTGTCCGCGTTTACCTGCGCGGTGGAAATTCGCGTTTCGGTTTTTCCGCGAAGTTTTTCCCGCAGGGAGTCGCACTTTGAAAGAGTGCGGCTGGCTATCATAATGTCGTCGAAAACGGAGCTGTTTTGGCAGCACTTGTGAATTGCCACCGACGCAACGCCGCCGCAGCCGATTATAAGCGTTTTACTCATGTTTTATTTCTTTACTGACGTTTTTATTTTCGATTTTCCTATGGACAGAGCCAAGAGCGTTTCCCGCACTATTTTTCCCGCGGCGGCGGTGGATATGCCGCTCAAATCATAATGCGGAGATAGTTCCATTGCGTCCAAAGCCACCACGTTTGCATTCAGGCAGACTTTCGACAGCGCTTTTCTCAGTTCGTCAAATGAGACTCCGCCGGCTTCTGGCGTGCCTGTTCCGGGAAATTCCGATGGGTCGAGGACGTCCAGGTCCACGCTGAGGTATACGGGGTTCCGAGATATTTCCATCAGCGCTTCGTCTATTCCTTCCAGCGAAAATTTGCGCATTGTCGTGTGCCCGCGGGCGAATTCAAATTCATCTCTGTCGCCCGAGCGTATGCCGAACTGAAAAATTTTGCCGTCGCCGGTCAAGTCGTGGCATAGGCGCATTGCGCATGCGTGCGAGAGGCGCTCGCCGAGATATTCGCGGCGCAGGTCGGCATGCGCGTCAAAATGGAGGATTCTGATGTTCGGAAAGCGCTTTATTGCGGCGCGGAACATCCCGACGCTCGCCAAGTGTTCCCCGCCAAGCATATATGGGATCTTTCCCATGGAAAATATCTCGCCGGCAAATTCCTCGATAATGTCGAGGGCGCGATCAGGATTTCCGAAGGGCAGATCGATGTCTCCGCAATCCGCCGCGCGCACATCGCTCAGATCGGCGTCGAGGTATGGGCTGTAGGTTTCAAGCCCGAAGGATTCCGAGCGTATCGCGCGCGGTCCGAAGCGCGTTCCGGGGCGAAAAGAGGTCGTTCCGTCAAAGGGCGCTCCGAAAATGATTATATCCGCGTCGCTCGGAGAGCATTCGCATGCGATGAAGTTTTCCGTGTTATTTTTCAGCATTTTGCAGCATTTCCCTTACATAGTTAGGCAGTGCGAAAGCTCCCACGTGGAGGTCTGTGTTGTAGTATTTCGTTTGTATTCCAAGGGAATTCCATCTGTCAGCGTCCAAATCTTTGACTGGATCGAGCCCTTTGGAGGCGAATCCGAAAAGCCAGTATCCCGACGGATAGGTAGGAATGTGCGCCTGGTAGAGTTTCGCAACTGGAAAATTCGCGCGTATCCGGCTGTGCGCGCGCGCCATTGCGCGGGCGTCGTTCTCGTAGAAGGGGCTTTCGTTTTGATTTGTCATCACGCCATTTTCGCGCAGTGCGGCGTAGCAGCTTCCGTAGAATTCGCGCGTGAACAGGCCTTCGCCAGGCCCGAAGGGATCGGTGGAGTCTATGATAATTACGTCGTACGAGTTTTCGGCGCGGCGGGCGAATTTTACTCCGTCTTCAAAAAATATGCGCACGCGAGGGTCGGAAAATCCCTTTGCTGTCAGCGGCAGGTGTTTCTTGCACGCCTCGACAACGGCTTTGTCTATTTCAACGACGTCTATGGTCTCTATGGTTTGATAGCGCGAGAGTTCGCGCGCAACGCCGCCGTCTCCGGCACCGATCACGAGGACGTTTCTCGCGTCGGGGCGCAGCGCCATTGCCGGGTGGCATATCATTTCGTGGTATATGAACTCGTCCTTTTCAGTGAGCATCATGTATCCGTCGAGGGTCAGGAACCTTCCAAATTCCCGGCTCTCAAAGATATCTATGCGCTGAAACGGGCTTTTTACAGAGCAGATTTGGCGCTCCACTTTTATTGTCAGCCCCGAGTTCGGCGAGTGCTTTTCCGTGAACCACAAGTCCATTTCTTTCCTTTCAAAACTTTTATGTTTTCCATTGCGGCGTCTTCGGTGCCGGACATCGAGCAGCCCATTTCCTTTGCATATCTTATGTGTCCCAATATGTCTTTTGTGATTTTTTCCCCGGGCGCGAGAATCGGGATTCCCGGGGGATAACACATGACGAATTCCGCCGAGACTTCGCCCTCGGCGGAGTCGATTGGAAGCGATATCTTTTCGGAATAAAACGCCTTTTGCGGAGTTTCCGCGACTATCGGAGGAATGTATTCTTTTGATATCATCGCCGAGCGTTCGGAAGGCGGCCGCGCGCGCCGTCGCTTTATTTCGGCGAGCGCGCTCACCAGCCTCTCGATGTCCCGCAAGCGGTCGCCCACAGATATGTAGGCGAGCACGTTTCCGAGGTCGCCGAACTCTATCTGTATGTCGTAGTCGTCTCTGAGTATGTCGTAAACCTCGATTCCGGCGAGCCCGACTCCTAAAGTGTTTACCGAGAGCTTTGTGGAGTCGAAATCAAAAACGCTGTCGCCGTTTATAAGCTCGCTTCCGAAGGCCCTGTATCCACCGATTGCGTTTATTTCCTCGCGCGCGTATTCGGCGAGCTCCGCAACGCGCGAAAATATCTTTGCCCCTCCCACGGCGAGGTTGCGCCGCGATATGTCGAGGCTCGACATCAGCAAATACGAGGCGCTCGTCGTCTGGGTGAGGTTTACAGTGCTGCGCATCATGCCGGCGTTTACGCGCTTGCCGCAAAGCAGCATTGAACTCTGGGTTAGGCTTCCGCCGGATTTGTGCATGCTTGCCGCCGCCATGTCGGCGCCGGCTTTCATCGCCGAGACGGGGAGCTTTTTCCCGAATGAAAAATGCGTTCCGTGGGCTTCGTCGGCAAGAACCAGCATTTTTTTTGAGTGCGCGGCGGAGACTATAGATTTTATGTCGGAACAAATCCCGTAATAGGTGGGGTTGTTGACGAGCACGGCTTTGGCGTCGGGGTGTTTTTCCAGTGTTTTTTTTAAGTCGCCGAGTTTCATGCCTAATGGTATTCCGAGATCGGCGTCTATATCAGGGTTGACGTATACCGGAACTGCACCGCATAAGACGAGCGCGTTTATGGCGCTCCGATGCACGTTGCGCGGAAGTATGATTTTATCCCCGCGTTTGCACGCGTAAAGTATCATGCTTTGCACAGCCGACGTCGTTCCGCCAACCATGAAAAATGCATGAGCCGCTCCGAATGCGGAAGCCGCCAAACTTTCGGCCTCCTGTATAACTGAAACCGGGCGGATCAAATTGTCGAGCGGCTTCATGGAGTTAACGTCTATTCCGAGGCACTTTTCCCCCAAAAATTCCAAGAGCTCCGGATTCCCCCTGCCGCGCTTGTGCCCGGGCACGTCGAACGGGACGACGCGCATCTTTCTGAACCGCTCCAAAGCCTCGTAAAGAGGCGCTCTGGACTGGGACGACTGGTTCCTCATAGAGCTTTTCCCCGCGGCGGATATCAATAGATGTTCTTGCCGCTGAAAATTTCTATCATCTCGCGCCTGAGGCTCGAATGTATGTCGAGCCTCGTCTGGGGCTCGAGCTCGAAAACGTCGGTCTTGAAAAGATAATTTTGAAGGTCGACCTCTTTGATTAGCATCTTTGTATGAAAGATATTTGCCTGGTAGACGTTGATGTCGACTGCGTCGTAGCGGCGGAGCGTCTTTTTGTCTATGTAGTCCTGTATGGAGCTTATATTGTGGTCTATGAAGAGTTTTTTCCCCTCGACGTCCCGCGTAAACCCGCGCACGCGGTAATCCATAGTGATTATGTCGGAGTCGAAACTCGATATGAGATAGTCGAGAGTGGACAGCGGCGTGATTTCCCCGCATGTGGCTACGTCTATGTCCACGCGAAATGTCGCTATGCAGGTGTCGGGGTGGTATTCGGGATACGTGTGGACCGTGACGTGGCTCTTGTCCAGATGGGCGATTGTTTCGCTGCCGCCCTTAGGGACCATCGATTCCTCGGCTATTAAAAACGTTGCGGACGCGCCTTGGGGATCGTAATCCTGCTTTGATACGCTTATGACCTTTGCACCAATTTGTTCGGTTAGGTCGGTCATTATTTTCGTGATGCGCTCGGAATTATATTGCTCGTCTATATAGGCGATGTAATTCAACTGTTCGCGCGGCGTCTTGGCGTAGCAGACGTCGTAAATATTAAAGCTTAACGATTTCGTAAGGTTGTTGAAACCGTGTAGTTTCAATTTTGTTTCCATCTCTGTTTTACTGTAGCTACAATGGCGTCATAAAAAAACTGTTGAGTTAAAAACTGAAAAAACACCGCGGGGGCGGAATTTTTTCTTTCCGATTTTGGGGACGCTGACATTCATTTATAATATGTCGAGAGATTTTTTTATTTTTTTTCTCTCGCCCCGGCTTGGGATTTTGGCGCGTTCGGACGGCGGATTAAAAAAATGTTTATTTTTCCTTTTCGGATACAGCCGTTTTTAAGGGCGTTTGCACAATAAAAACCGGCGGGTTCCGCGATGGAAGCCCCGCCGGTTTCGCATATGGAAAGAATTTATTTTTTTACTTTAAATACGGCTTTTCTCACTTTGCCTTTGCCGATTAGCGGAGCGTGGGCGTCCGACGGGGTCAGGACGGTAAATTCTCCGGGATTCAAATCAACAAATTTCGTGTAGGAGTCCGAGAAAAACATTATGTCGTCCTTGGGCTTGTAGGGCGTTTTTACGGATTTGCAATCGGCGGAGTTTTTGACGCCTATCCTTTCCTTGCCGGAGATGAGATACTGGAGGTCTATGTACTCCCTGTGCGCTTCCAGTGGCGCATTCTCAATGGTGCGCAGGTCGTTGTCGGACACTATTATATAGGAGTTCGTCCCGTCTATTTCATATTTTCCGTTGGCGAGTTTGGATATGTCCTTGCTCTTCATGAACTCCAAAACCTTGGCGAAGTTTGGGCTCAAAGCCGCGAGCTTCGCTTCGGAGTCCTTGTTCAATGTCATTGCCTTGGGAGAGCAGTATCCCTTTGCCGGAGCTGTCGGGCAAGT
Source organism: uncultured Verrucomicrobiota bacterium (assembly GCA_949298545.1). Taxonomy (GTDB): domain Bacteria; phylum Verrucomicrobiota; class Verrucomicrobiia; order Opitutales; family Intestinicryptomonadaceae; genus Merdousia. The sequence continues at coordinate 42,740 of CASFWX010000016.1, forward strand.
TTGCGACGAGCAGCCTGCGAATGCGAAAATTGCGGCGGCTGCGAGAAGTAATAGTGTGGTTTTTAGCGTTTTCATAATATTTGTAATAAAGCAGTATGGCGCATTTATGGCGGCGCGTCAAGTGTTTGGCGGATTTTATTTCTCGGCATCAATTTGCGCTCTTCTATGGATTTCGTCGGATATGGCTTTCTGTTCGCGTTCGCGTTCTTTTGCAGCTTTTTGGCTGTAGTAGTTCCATGCGGCCTTCTCCTCGTCTGACCAGTCAGCCGCTTCTGTATAGTCGCCGCAATATGGAACGCCCAGGTCTATCCAGCATGCTATTTTTTCTATTTCCTCGCGCGTCATTTCAACTCCCGAATGCCCCTGGGAGAGCATCTTTACGAGGGAACTTTTAGCCGCTCCGCGGTAATATGCCGGCAATGGGGTCGGCACGGACAAAGCTCCGGGCCAGTTCACCAGCCTTGAGCGAAAATCCGCGTCGAAAATATTTTTCCCGATTGTCGGGGAAAGCAGGTTGCAGTATGCGTCGTTAAATATCCGTTTGGCGTCTGGATTTGGGACGGGAACATCAAGCAGGCTGAATGGGGCTCTGCCGGATCCTTCGGGAGTTTTATATTCAGGATTCGGCGCAATTTCACCCACAGACAGATATGAGCCGTCAGTTACTTTTACCCGTTTGGAATATCTGTTATTATGACAGGCTATGCACTTGTCGTCGAGTATCGGCTGGATATTTTTGCGGAAAGAGAACTCTTTTATGTCGTAAAACGGTTGCGTCCGTTCGGGCTTTTTGTCGCGAACCAGCTCGCGCTTCGACGAATCCTCAAGGTTTTTATTCCCGTGGCAGCCCGCGCACGAATAAAATTCCCCTGGCTGAAATCCCGCCCATGATCGCATGGTGGCAGCTACATTTCCGTCTGCGTCGACGATCTGGAAATAGACCGGAGTCCGCGCCGGAACTTCGAAGTGCACGGAACCGTCGGCCGCTATCGGAACTTCGCCCAAGACTTCCTTCGCGTCCCAGGAGCCGTGTGCAAGAGATACCGGAGTGAAAACGTCCGCCCTTATTTTGACGCCGCCTTCGTCGTTTGTGAATTTCAGATTCCCTATTGGGGCCCTGCGCTCGAATAGCGGGCGGACTATGCGGAGCTTTTTTAAGGAGCCGCGCGGCAAGGTTGATGTGGCGTATCCGTCGTATACATTTCTTATAAAGAGTTCTGCGGTGCTTTTCGAGTAGTCCACCTGGCTGGGCCTTTGCGGGGGCTTTTGGCGCGGCGCGATTTCGACAGCCTGCAAAGCATGCAAGTAGGGGTGGGAAGAGATAAGGAGCATATTTCCGTCTGCGTCCATGAGAAACAGCGAAGCGGGAAGATTGTGCAAGTGCGCCCATTCAGAATGCGGTGAGAAACTTGTCAAAAACAGCTTCTCGGAAAGGGGAAAGGGATACGAGAATTGCGGGCCGGTTTGGCCGTATTTGTCAATTCGTTGGGCATCTGGCTTCCTCACAGGTGCGAGGAGGGTTATGCCTTCACCCTCCTGGGTGCCTTTCGACGGGTCGATAAGGGCGAGTTTGCCGCGCTGTCCCGTGTGGTGCCCGGAGAGAACCGCCATTATTTTGCTCGACGACGGAACGCCTCGGGCGTGAATTATGCTCGTCGGGAACCAGGATTTGTTTCCGTAAAGTTCGGTTTGAAAGCTTCCGTCAGAGCGCATTGTAAACAATGCTTGGGTAAATATTTGGGCGCGGTCGCTGTAATCCCAGCGCGTATATACGACGTCCCCGCTCGGGAGCGGCTTGGGATACAAAGTGTGGACTTGGTCGAAGCCTACGCGACGCATAAACGAGGCGTCCGGGCGCATCATATACAAATTTGAAACCTCCGCGCTGTAGCAGTCCACGCTTTGCGCGCAGCGGGTCGACGAGAATACTATGTCGCCATTCGGCAAATACGCGGCCTCTGTGTCGGCGAACTTTCCGAATGTTAGTTGTTTCGGAGAGGAGAAATCACCGCCTTCGGATATCGTCATTTCGTAAATGTGGTAGTCGTCGTCAGGGGCCTTCTTCCAAGAGAACATCAGGCGTTTTCCGTCGTAGGATACGTCGGGATCGCGTATGACGCCGTTCGGAGATTTAAGCAGGGTGCGTTCCTTGACATTGCCGTCGGGAAATAAATCGACCACGCACAGTTCCGATTCGGGAGCGAATGTGCATTCGCCGAAGGCGTCGGACAGCCCTTCAGTGTATCCTATATAAGATCCGTCTATCGGGTGCCGTTTTACAAATGCGAAACTGCGCTTTTTCTCTCCATTCTTGAAAAGATGCGAAAGAAGCCTTTTCTTGGCGTGGAGGGATTCTTCCAAAACAGTCCTTATTTTTTCGGTCATGCCTGCCATCGCAGGCAAATCCGTTCCGAGGGAAGAAATTACTTGCGCGCTTTCTTCGGGATACAGGCAATACATTAAGCGCCACGCGTCCCACCTGTCCACCTCTTTGGCTTTCACCGCGCGGGCGAGGCTCTCGTAAAGTTCGGCAAAATTTCTCCTCTCCGGAAAGTCGCCGCCGAAGAAAAAGCGCGATATGCCGCAAACATTTCCGGCGGCCGCCGGGAGATCGAGTGACGGATTGCCGAAAGGGTTGCGGTTCCCTTTCGGAGCCGGCGTAAGGCCGGCAGAAGGAAGCCCGATTTTTACACTGTGCCTGCCTGGAGAGCCTCGGTAAGCAATGCGTCCGGAAGGAGAATACGCAAATCCCGCTTCAGCGCCGTCGACGCTTGCCACAACAAGCCTCCTACCAGAAAAGACAACTTCTGGGCGGCTCTCTGACAAATCGACTTCATATTCCACCGCCGGAATATTTTTCGAAAATGGTTTTGATGGCTTGGGGTATAGCAAATTTCCATTGGGATATTGGCAAATCAGGTCTTGAAACGCGAATTGGGAGAAGAATGCCTTTCCCGCATTTTCAGGCGGACTAAACCTTGCGGGATCTTTGCATGAAATGCATGTCAAAGCCGCCGCAAATACTCCCACCGCTGTCAATATCCTCGACATTTTCGCAAAGCGTTCCGCGAGTTTTATCCGAAGTCCTGAAGCCGCGGCAACGTTCGTTTCAAAAGTTCACACATAACATTTCCCCTTTTTTCCCCGCGTCAAGAAATATCCGTATCTCCGCCGCAATCCAGGCAATTTTTTGTTGCGCGCCGAGGTTTGCGGAAATAAATATGCAAAAGACGACGCTTTAGTTTCCGATGAAAATAAGACATTTATACATGCAAAATTTCCGCGCGATAGAGTCGCAGGATTTTGAATTTGATCCGTCCGTAACGGTTCTTGCAGGCCGGAACGGAGGCGGGAAATCCACCGTGCTCGAGGCTCTTGCGATCATGCTCTCATGGATACCCGCAAAAATCTCGACGATAAGCGGAAAGGGCAAGGGGATAGAAGTTGACGACATAAGCCACGGCAAAAGTTTTTCCCGCCTGAGCCTGGACATATCGAGCGATAACGCCCCCAAGAGCGACATGCGCCTTAGCTTGTATAAAAAGCGTCCCGATTGTAGGGAATCGGGCAGGAGCGATATGCGTTGCGCAAAGAAGTTTGGCAGAGACATGCGCCTGATGATGGAGGCCGACGACTCCGACAAGATGGTGGAAATACCCGTGTTGGCGTATTACGGGGCCAACCGCGATAAGTTCGGATACTCTTCCCCATCTCCGGATTCCGACGTCTTGCGCACGAGCATTTACAAAAACGCCTTCAAGGCGGCTTCTGATTTCGACAGCTTTGCGCGCTGGGCGGCATCGGTAATTCCGCAGCGGGACGGGGAATCTGCCAGGAAAATTTCCGAAGAATCGGATAAAACGGGAAAAAAATACGATAGAATAGGTCAAGTCGAAGGTGCCCTCGCAAAATTTTCTCCGGATTTTTCGAGTTTTTCGTCCAAGGGCGGGCGCTTATTCGTAAATTCTAAAAATGTGTTCGCCGACAGGTTGTCAGACGGTGAAAAGGCGGCGATAGCACTAATATCGGACATCGCCATGCGCATGATTGTCGCCAATCCGGACAAGGACAATCCCCTCGATACCGCCGCGGTCATTCTCGTGGACGAGATAGATCTTCACATGTATCCGGAATGGCAGGCGAAAATGGCGCGAAGGCTTCCGGAGATTTTCCCGAACGCGCAGTTTGTGCTATCGTCCCATTCTCCCGCCGTCATGAGCAGCGCTCGAAGCCTGTATAAAATAGGCTCGTCGGAGAAGCCGCTCGCTCCGGTCCGCTTCGACCGCGTGGAATCCCCGTACGGGCGCGAGCCCTCTGATATTTTGAAGGATTTATTAAACTCGCGCCGCCCGCGCGAATTCGCGGAAAAAATAAAAAAGATGTACGATGCCATAGATTCTGGGGACCTTCGGCGCGCAGAATCGGTAATCGCCGAACTCAACGAGAAAATTCCGGACGATCCCGAAGTCATGCGCGGCGAATATCTAGTCCGCGCCATGCTTCCGAGGGATTGAAAATAAAGACAAAATGCGCCATATCCAAATTCCAGACGAAAACGAGGCCCCTTCAATATTTAAGCGCTGGGTGCGGTCCCACCCGAACGCAAAGTATTCCCGGCTAAAGGACAGCCACGCAAAAAAAGCCGTCAAAGAAGCTTTGATTGTCCGCCAAAAATTTTTATGCTGCTATTGCGAAAGCCGCATAAGCGCTGAAAATTCGCACATAGAGCATATAGAGCCTCAAATGGGCGGGCTTTCTGAAAAAACCCTCAAGTTTTCCAATATGGCCGCTTCATGCATACGCGAGCCGAAAAACAGCGGAGCGCGCCTCCCTGAGGTCCTGACAATGGAGGATATAAATTCCTCGGCGATCCACTGCGGGCACGCCAGAGGTTCGGCGCGCGTCGTTTCTCCATACGATCCGAAATGCGAGACTCTTTTTGTTTACTCGTTCAGCGGTGAAGTGCGCCCGAATCCTGATTTGGATTCATCGGACGACAAGCTATTGGCGGAGGAGAGCATACTGCACTTGCGTCTGAATGTCGCCACTCTCGTAGAGCTGAGAAAAACCGCCATGTACGAAACCGTTTCCCTTTTGGACAAAGGGGTTCCGGAAGACATTATACTCTCTGAAATAAGGGGAAAACTTCCCCCTTACTACTCCGCTGCGAAATCCGCGATAAGGGTATGGAATTCGGCGGGGAAGAGAGGGCGCCGAGACTCATAGGCTGCATTTGCTGAAATCCTAAAATCCGCGTTCCATGTCGGTAATTCTTTCAGGCTGCGCATTCCAACACCATTTCTTCCAGCTAAACCTAGTGATTGGGCAGTCTGTAGACTTCCAGCATTCTCCTTGACAGGCGCCCCTTAAAAAACGTAAAAAGCGAAAATCGGGCAGATGGCAGCATTTGCGCGATTTGTTCATATGAGCGATTTGTCGAAGAAAGATTGTCAGGTAATAATACCGAACTTAAACCGCAGATTTTCCGGGATAACGTCCACTGTGCTGTCGGTCGTTCCCGAACAGATGAAAGAGCTTTCGTTTTGTTCGGTGGGATATCCTCTCGATTCTCGCATACCGCGCTTGTCGTGGCGGGAGCTTTTGGCGCTTACACGGAATCCCCTCCCCAACGGGGCCAAGAGGATATTCCACTGCCGAAGAAACATCGAAATGTGCGCGGCGCTTGTTTTAAAGTATGCATTTGGGGCTAAAATTTGCCCGATTTTTACTTCCACCGCGCAGCGCAAGCATACCCGGTTCACAAGGTTCCTTTACGGGAAAATGGACGCGGTTTTGAGCACGTCGAATAGGGCGGCTTCTTATCTGGCAAGGAAGCCCGACGCCATAATCGCCCACGGAGTGAATCCTTCGGTATATTTTCCCGCGCAAGACCTCGAAGGGTTGCGGCGCGAGATGGGGCTCTCAAACCTCAGAAGCATAGGAATCTTCGGGCGCGTCAGGCCGCAAAAAGGAATCGGAGAATTTGTGGGCGGCTTGTGCAGGATCCTTGATAAATATCCGGAATTTAACGCGGTCATAGTTGGGGAAACCACTCCCAAATTTCTTCCCTTTCAGGAGCGCATGAAGTCGGAGATCGCCAAATGCGGTTTGGAAAAGCGTTTTCAATGGCTGGGTAAAGTGGAGTTTTCGAAGATCCCAAAGCTCTTCAGATGCATGAGCCTCGTGGCGTGCTTGCCCCATAACGAGGGTTTTGGCTTGACTTGCCTGGAGGCTATGGCAAGCGGAGTTCCAGTTATCGCGACGCAAACGGGAGGATTTGAACTTGCCGTTCGCCCGGGCGTTGACGGAGAAATAATTCCGTGCGCAGACGAAGACGCCTTTGTCGAAAAGCTCGGACTTATGCTTTCAAATCCTGAAAAGCTTGGCGAGATGGGAAAATCGGCGAGAGAGCGCGTCTTAAATTCGTTTACGATACAGCGCGAGGCTTCCGAGATAAACGCCGTTTACAAAAAGCTCTTGGCAATGCCATAAAATAAAGATTTCGGGTTGTCGCATTCCGGACTTTAATATATCAAAAATGTGCGCGCTTATTCCCGAATAAGGCGCGGACGCATTTTCAGGCTTTGGCGCCATCTTGAAAATGTTTAATTGAGGCCGGAGTATTGGGAACTTTGAGCGATACGGGCGCTGACATGCGCTTGCCTGCAAGCGTTTCTTGGCATGCCGCGCAATGCGCGCCTTGCCCTGCGTTTCAGCCCTTTGGGGACAAAGAAAAATTTGCCGGAAGGCATCGGATATCCATCGCAATCCACCGATCAAAACTGGCCTTTCGCGTTCGGGAGGAGCATTCCCCCCACGGCGGATTTAATTTTGCAAGAGCTGTTCTTCCTTTGGGGAAGGCAAATTCTTCCAGAGTAGTTTCCGGATGAGGAATGAATAAGAGCGCATTGGGAATTGTCAGTAAACCAGATCCCGGAAGTTTTTTACGCGGTGGAAAGTTATGATGTTTCCGTCGTGCGCGCTCTTTGCGTCGGCGTCACCGCTTCTCGACAGTATAATGAGGTCGTCTCCGTCGATGTCCATGCAGGCGTAGTGGCGTGCCTGTTTTGGGGAATCGCCTTTTGCGACAAGGCCTGCGAAGCACCAATCTACGAGGTTTTTTGAGAAATGTAGAACCATTCTCTGCCTTTCGTCGTACGGCAGGTTAAAGCGCTCTTTGTCCAGCTTTTCGGCGCGCGTCATGGAATCCGTCGCTTGGGTCGAAAGCAGCCAGAATAGTTTTGTTTTGTCGTCGTATAGTATGTGGAAGCGCATTTGTCCGCCCGGCAAAGGAATGAACAGGCATTTTTTTCCGCTAGGGACTTTTTCCAAGCCAACCTCGATAGACCCGTCGTCTTTTTCAACCGCCTTCAAGAGCGCGGCATATCCGGTTCCGCTGGTGTTGCATCTGGCGAGTATGTGGAAGGTCTTTCCGCTTGGGTCGTACCAATAATGGTCGGGGTCGGTGATCTTTACTATGTTGCTTTCCAGAATCCCCAAAGGCCATGAGCGGCGCGTGATTTCTTTTCCCGTTTTATGGTGAACGTCTTTGCGCACGGGCGTACCTTGGGGATAGTTGTGCTTGTAGAAGGGAACTCCGAAATAATCCCATGGAAGATCCCCGCTTGCGAAACCTTCTATGAGAGAGGCGGCGCAGACTTCGTTTGAGAATGTCCAGTTCTCTATTTTTGTCAAATCGTCCCCCTCTTTTGCCCTCATCACCACCGGAGCAAGCTCTGCGACTTTCCAGCCCCTTTTCATATTTTTGACCTTATTCCGGTGCTCCATTGTCAAATAGACTTTACCGCTGTCGTGCCAGACGTTGCATGCGGACTGGTGCCAATCGCGGTTTTTTTTCGGGTCGGTCAAATCAAATGCCTTTGACCAGGTTTCTCCATTGTCGTCCGACCGCATTATGCGGAGATTCCCGGAGTGCCCGAGATAGTATAAGGATTGCCCGGACTTGAAAAGCCTGCCGTGCGACATGCGCTCGCATGCGCGTTCAGTCCATGTCTTGCCGCCGTCGTCCGATGTCAGAATATGGGCATTAGGCTGGCGTTTGCCGTCGATTTTGGGGAGGCCACCGAATTCGTAAGCGGCGACGATGCGTTTGTTGTCCGCTACAAGTATTGCGGGGGTATATGTGCAGATATTTTTTGGATCGCTGGAGCGCACCAGTTCCACATGATTCTGCGCAAGCGCGCGCACGGGGACTCCAATGCCGTTGGCCCCATTTGAGTGTGAATTTGCAAAAATTGAATTATAAAATGGAGCCAGCGCCGCGAAGCACAATGCAGCCGTTAAAAGTGGTTTAAGGTTTGGATAAAACGCCATGACCGAAGTTTTTTGAAGTGGAGAGTTTCACGTTTATTTTTTTAGCAATAGTAAAATACTTAGGAGTGAAAATATGTTTTTCAAGCAAAAGAAGCATTTCCCCGAGCTTGGACATGGCATATTTGAAATAGCCAAGAATTAGATTGCAATATACGAATGAACCGAAAAAATCGCCGCTGTACTGCTTGCGCGAAGAGGGAATTATTTTAATTAAAAATTTTGTTGACGAGTAATGGACACTTCTATGTAATTCAAACTTTAAATTTCAATTAGGCCGGATAGCTCAGTTGGTAGAGCAGAGGACTGAAAATCCTTGTGTCCCCAGTTCAAACCTGGGTCTGGCCACCACCTTTAAAAGCCCGCAATCCGCGCATTTGAATGCCTTGCGGGCTTTCTCGTTTTTTTAGCCTGTCCTGTTGTGGAAAGTGAGTCGATAAATAGCAGTGTGTAGCTACAACTTTTGGGCATATACGCCTACAGAGTTTGGAGATGAGCTTTCCAATTAGTTTTTTTGAGAGAATCGGTTTCTTTCAAAGCGTATGAAGTGCCTTTTTTGCGCAGTGCGCCGCGGCTTCATTTGAAGCGGAGTTAGTCTGATTTTATGGGATTTGCGCGGCATGATCTTGCAAGATTTTATGGTTGCATGGGAGGCGCGTTTCGTATTGTATGGCACGCATATGGAATTTGAAAATGACAGCTCCTCTATACGCACGGAAAATCTCGTCAAGGAATACGGCAAGAGGCGGGTGGTAAAGGGAGTTAACTTGAAACTCGGCGCGGGCGAGGTGGTTGGGCTTCTCGGCCCCAATGGCGCGGGGAAAACGACGAGCTTTTACATGATTGTCGGTCTGGTTCCGGCGACTTCCGGAAAAGTTTTTCTCGACGGCTGCGACATCACGAAAATTCCTATGTATAGGCGCGCGAGAATGGGCATAGGCTATCTTCCGCAAGAGCCGTCCGTGTTCCGTAAACTTACAGTTTACCAGAACATACTCGCGGTGGCGGAGACTCTTCCCGTCCCAAAATCTGAGCTGAAGGATTTCTGCATGTCTATGCTCGACGAGCTCGGGCTTGTCCAGTTGGCGGACCAAAAGGCGTTTACTCTTTCAGGGGGCGAGCGCAGGAGGCTTGAAATCACGCGCGCTCTCACGGCGCGCCCGAAATTCGTGCTCATGGACGAGCCTTTCAGCGGGGTGGACCCGATAAGCGTGGCGGAAGTCCAGGACATAATTCTCGGGCTCAAGTCCAAAAACATAGGAGTGTTGATAACCGACCACAATGTGCGCGAAACTTTGAGCATAGTCGACAGGGCCTACCTTATACACGAGGGCAAGGTGCTGTGCGAGGGTTCGAGCGAATTTCTCGTAAACGACGAACAGAGTAGAAAATTCTATCTCGGCGAAAACTTTTCAATGTAAAACCTTATTGGACGGACTTTGTATGGAACGCAAAATCGGAAGAATCAAGGTGTCCGAGGAGATATCGGTCAGGCAGTTTTTCGACATGTTCAAGGACGCCCTTCAGCTTGAGATACTCACCGGCGGGGATGCTCTCGACAGAATGATACTCGAACCCAGCTTGAATCGCCCCGCTCTCGCAATAACCGGCTACTACAAAAATTTTGCCGCCAAGCGCATTCAGCTTTTCGGAGCCGGCGAGATGGCGTATATGCGCGATCTCCCGGAGAAGCGCCAGTACCACGTCATGGAGGAGATAAGCGAGCGAGACATTCCCTGCATAGTGGTATCGCGCAATCTTGCGCCTACAAAGCCGATGCTCGACGTGATGAGAATGAAAAAAATTCCCCTCATTAGGACGCGCATGAAGTCCAAGGAGTTTTCAGCGGAAGTTCTGGTGAGGTTGGAGAGGCTTTTCGCGCCTCGCATGTCGGTCCACGGAACGCTTCTTGATATAAAGGGGATAGGCACCCTGATACGCGGGGACAGCGGGATAGGAAAGAGCGAGTGCGCGCTGGCTCTGATAGACCACGGGCATTCGCTCGTGGCGGACGACCATGTTTATTGCGTTAAAACGGGCGACCAGAAAGTGATGGGGCGCGGAAACGATTTGAACCGCGGCTATATGGAATGCAGGGGGATAGGCATAATAAACGTAGCAGAACTTTTCGGGATACGTTGCGTGCGCCTCGAAAAGTCGATAGACATGGTCGTGACATTTATCGAATGGCAGCCCGGAGTGCTCGAGGACAGGACGGGCTTGGAGTACAATTATTTCGACATACTCGGGATACAGATACCCCACTTCATCATACCCGTCAGGCCGGGGCGCGACATGGCGAGGCTCGTGGAGGTTGCCGCGATGGTTCAGGCGCTCAGGCTCATGGGGCACGACGGCGCGAAGGCGTTTAACGACAGACTTATTGCGCACATGGCAAAGGGCGGAGAACCGGAGGAATAGCGGAACATGTTAAAAATACCCTTTACCAAACGCGGCGAACTTCTCGCTTCGCTGCTCGAGCGGAGAATTGTATTTCTCGACGGCGCAATGGGAACGCTCGTCCAGATGGAAAAACTTTCGGAGGAGGACTTTCATAAGGGAGATCCAGAACTTGAAGCTTTTGGGGGAAAGCTTTTCGGGGACAACGACGTGCTGAGCCTGTCGCGGCCGGATATAATAAAAAAAATCCATCGCAAATATTTCGAGGCGGGTTCGGACATCGTAACGACGAATTCCTTTGCTTCAAACCCCGTTGGCCAGGAGGAGTACGGGCTTGGAGACGAGCTCGTTTTCAGGATTGCGCGCGGAGCTGCCCGCATAGCCCGCGAAGTCGCCGAAGAGTTTGAGTCGTCCACAGGGCAAGCAAAATTTGTGGCTGGGTCTCTCGGCCCGACGAGCAAATCCGCAAGCATTGCTTGCGACGTCTCCGACGCCTCTGTTCGCGCCGTGGATTTCGACAGGCTCGAAGAATCGTACGCTCTCCAGATGGAAGCTCTAAAAGAAGGCGGGGCCGATATATTTCTAATTGAGACGGCTATCGACACGATAAACGTAAAGGCAGCATTGCATGCGTATTTGAGGCTGGTCGAAAAGTGGGGCGAACGCCCCCCCATTGCGGTAAGCATGACTGTCTCCGACGCTTCAGGCAGGATTTTAAGCGGACAAACCATAGAGGCGTTTTACGCTTCGATCAGGCATGCAGAACCGTTGTTTGTCGGCCTCAATTGCGCATTGGGTGCGGAGAAGATGCGCCCGTACATATCCGCTTTCGATAGGGTTGCGGAGCGTTTTACCCACTGTTATCCGAATGCTGGCCTTCCCAATCCGCTGTCGAAGAGCGGCTACGACCAGTCTCCCCGGGAAACGGCGGCATTTCTCTCCGAATATTGCCGCGAGGGGCTTTTGAATGTGGTCGGCGGCTGTTGCGGGACGACGCCCGATCACATATCCGCCATTGTTTCCGAATGCGGGAAGTTTTCTCCCCGCAAGCCGCGCGCGAAGCCGGACTCCCTCACTCTTTCCGGGCTCGAGACCTTGGAGTTGAAGGACAAAGGCGCTCCTTTTGTCTTTGTCGGGGAGCGGGCGAACGTCATGGGCTCGTCGGCGTTTCGCAAAATGATAAAAGAGGGAAGGTTTACCGACGCCCTTGGCGTTGTCCGCAGGCAGATAGACAACGGTGCAAACATCATAGATGTGAATTTCGACGAGGCGATGCTGAACGCTCCCGCCTGCATGACTAAATTTCTCAATCTCATGGGGGCCGATCCTGAAATAGCCCGCGTGCCTGTTATGATAGACTCGTCGAATTTCGATGCGGTATTGGCTGGCTTAAAATGCCTTCAGGGCAAGGGGATAGTAAACTCGATAAGCCTGAAGGAGGGCGAGGAGAAATTTCTGGAGCGCGCCGGCGAGATAGGCAAATTCGGCGCCGCGATTGTCGTGATGGCGTTCGACGAGCGCGGTCAGGCTACGACTCTTGAGGATCGAGTTTCCGTGTGCCGGCGCGCATATAATCTCCTGGTGGGGAAAGCGGGGTTCGATCCCGAGGACATAATATTCGATGCGAATGTTCTCGCCGTTGCCACTGGAATGCCTGAGCACGATTCGTACGCGGCCGATTTCATAAAATCCGTGGGCCTGATAAAGAGCGCCTGCCCGAAATCGCGGACCAGCGCCGGGGTTAGCAATGTGAGCTTTTCATTTCGCGGCAACAACGCGGTGCGGGAGGCCATGCATGCGGTCTTTCTCTACCACGCGCGCCGCGCAGGGCTTGACATGGGAATAGTAAACGCAGGTATGATAGCTTCATACGAGGATATTCCCCCCAAGCTGAGAGAGGCGGTGGAGGCGGTGATATTAAACGAGTCTTCAGGCGCTTGCGAATATTTGATGTCGATTGCCGGAGAATTTAAATCTGGCGGAGGCGTTTCATTATCCGGCAGCAAGCCGGAAAACTGGGATTTGATGCCATGGGGCGAAAGGCTTGTCCGCGCGTTCTTAAAAGGCGAGGAGGACAGGGCGGAGGAGCTGGCAATGCACTTCTACAAGGAGCTTGGCAATCCGCTGAAAGTGATAGAGGGTCCCCTGATGGACGCCATGAAAAAGGTTGGAGAGCTCTTTGGAGAAGGCAAAATGTTTCTTCCGCAAGTGGTCAAGAGCGCGCGCGTGATGAAGCGCGCAGTGGCGGCGTTGCGCCCGTTTATGGGGGATTCGGCGGGTTCTTCCGGCCCCAGGGTGGTTTTGGCTACGGTGAAGGGAGATGTGCACGATATCGGAAAGAATATAGTCGGCGTGGTGCTAAGCTGCAATGGCTTTAACGTTGTTGACTTGGGAGTCATGGTTGATCCCCAAAAAATTCTCGAAGCGGCGCGCTTGGCGGACGCGGTCGGCCTTAGCGGGCTGATAACGCCGTCTCTTTCGGAGATGGGGAACGTTCTCGAATTGTTCGAGCGCGAGAAACTGCGCGTTCCCGTCATGTTGGGCGGCGCTGCAACTTCGGACTTGCACACTGCCGTAAAGCTCGCTCCCGCATATGGCGGGACGGTGGTTAGGGTGGCTGACGCCGGAGTGTCGGCGGGAATATGCTCGCGCCTCGTTTCGAGCGATTCGGCAGCATACGCCCTTGAAGTAGCCGCCTCGCAGGAGGAAATCAGGCGCGGATACGCCGAGCGCGAGAAATCAGAGGATTCCGGCATAGGCGCGCTTGTCCCTATTTCCGAAGCCCGAGCAAGGGCTTTTGTGTCAAAGGGTTTATCAAAACCTGTTTCTCCCGCGTTTTCAGGCGCCAAAACTTTTGAGGTGCCGGTTTCAGCCCTGAAAAACCGCCTCCCGTGGCACTATTTCTTTAGGGCGTGGAGAATCGGCGGAAGCGGTTCTAAAACACTCGACGAGTTGGGAAAAAGGGACGGCTTGGAAATTTTCTTTAAGGATACAGTTGCGATGTTCGGCGAGCTTGAAAAGATTGCCCGCCCTAAAATCCGGGCGCGCGTCTGCGCGGCGAATCCGGACGGGGACGACATTGCGCTGTCTGGCGTGGACGGCGTGGAAGCCCTGTGCATGGTGCGCTCTCAGCGTCCCAATTCCGCCGGGGAGTGCCTGTGCCTGTCGGATTTTGTGCCTCGCTCGCCCGATTCTTTCG
>CASFWX010000017.1 GCA_949298545.1 uncultured Verrucomicrobiota bacterium
CGCTGGAATCCGGAAACGAGTTCTTACGATTCCATCTCAACAGATCTTCCCGGGCTCAATGAAAATGTTTATTTGGATAATTGTAAGAATATATTTTGTGCAGCGGCGGCGCGCATCAATTCTATGAGAATAGATTTGATTGGCGGCTTTAATTTTTGTATAGCCAACGCCGCCAGTAGTGACACTCCGAGCTTTCAAACCACGGAAGATTTGATTATTGTCAATGGCACTTCATCGAACCAGACCTTAAATTTTGTACCCCGAGGATTGATGACCAACGGATCCGTCCGTTATGCCTATCTCAATGTAGGCGGAGACATATACGTCAATAGCAATGATGCCACTGCGAATACATATGTGAATTTTGGAACGAATGCCTTGTATCCTTCAGATACTAAGGGCCCTCTAAACAAGATAATTGTCGGAGGAAACTTGTATCTGGGCGGAAATGAAAATTCAAAAGCGGTCGTCGCGTTTAACGTTGGGACAGGATTGATGACTGATCCCTACGACATTTCGTCGCCAGATTTGACGATAAACGGCATAATCCAACAGGTGGGGACAGACAGGACGTATTTGAATCTCTCCAACAGAGCAAACCAGGATACTGCGTTCCGTTCCGTCATATCGGTCGGCGGTGTGGACGGACGCGTTGCCATTCAAGGCGGCGGGGCGACAAAGCAGCCTTCGGAAGTAGTTCTCGTGTTGAACAACGCAGCCGGCACATCATACGACGCCAAGGATACTTTTGCCGATATAAATTCGCCCGGATTCTCCGACATGCTTAAGCTGAAAATCGTAATGAACGGGCAGGGATCGCAAAAACTTTCGACAACCAGTTCGCTAAAGTTTTCTGGCGGGGTTACTGTGAACTCCGGCACGCTTTTAGTGAGCGGCAAGGCGGGCGGCTCCAACGATACTGAATATACCCATGGCGACCTGGAGATGAACGGCGGAACTTTTGGCATTTTTAACAATACCGCCGGAGCAGGCACTTTCACATTCAAGGATTGCTATTGGAAGAGCGGGACGCTCGTTGTGGGTACATACGACGACGCTGTGGACGTGCTTTCATTTAGCGGGTCCTTTATGGAGGGTTCGGGAGAGGTTTCGAGCATTAAATTTTCATTCGACGGCGATTGCACGGCTCTTCTCCAACAGAAGAAAATAATAGATTGTTCCGATTTCTCGTCCTTCTTCACTTCCGACAGCTTTCAAGCGGACGATGCTTTTATTAACGGCGATACATATGCGGCGCAATTCGAATTGAAGGACGACGGGCTTTATGTTCAGTATGTGGCAGTTCCCGAGCCAGCTGCTTTTGCCGCGCTCTTGGGAATTTTCGCTGTCGCTTTTAGCTTTGCGAGAAGAAAGAATAGATAATGCAATTCGGCGGAGTTTTCCTATTTAAATTAGAATAAACTTGCGCGCCCTAATACATGGGCGCGTTTTTTTATGCTTAATTGCAAAAGCAATATGTTTGGCAATAAGTAATTCCAAATAACGAGTTCCATGGCTCCCAATAACCCTAAAGGCTGATTGAATAAAAATAGCAGGGGCGCCGATAATGTTCCGCATTTTATTCAGGTTGATAATAAATTAATAACCAATAAACTTATATCACTTGGGCAACTTTAAACTTTTAAAAAAAAACTTGACAAGAAATATGAACAACTTAAAAATTTTTCTAAATAAGTAGGGTAATTGATGCAGAGTGCTTTATTAAATTCGCTTTTTAGAAACTTTAATTTAAAAGTTTCTTCAGAAGCGCGTATGTATGTTTGTGATACCCCCCCCCCGCAAGTTAAAGTTAGCCGATTATAGCAGGGGAATTCTGTCTCGAAAAAATATTTTACTCGATCCCAGAAAAAAAAGTGTCTTTTTTGCCGCGCGGAAATTTCATTCGAGCGTGCCTTGGGAATTTCTATCGAAAAGCGGAAGAACACCACGCTTCAGCTGTATTCTCCCATTTAATTTAGCAATATAGAAGTAAATGAAATAATATGAAGACAAAAACCATACTACTAACGGGCATTTGCATATTCGCCAATGCCTTTTTATGGGGAGCGGATTCGGATGTGCCGACTTTGCCGGCAGATAATAAAAATGTTGTCGTTTACAAGAGCGATAATTGGTCAACATCATTAGCTAAAATTGGCACATGGCTTCGTTACGATAGCGAAAGCGGAACATGGGTTGAAAGTACGGGAGCTTCTGCCCAACCGACCTCAAACGAGATTGTGGTGATAGGCAGGGAACATCCGGCAGTTGTCACAGTTTTTCAATTTGAGGACGCAAATAAAGGTGCAACTATAGATTCGATATTTTTTGAAAGCTATAGCGCAGATATGGCGAATCGCAATATAATTTTAACAATGGCGACTCCCGGCAATTATGATACGCCTTCATTAAAGATACTACATGATTTAGTGGTTACGAACTCCAGTACTGTAGGAAGTAATACTGTGAACATAATTCCGCGCGGAACTGTGGATAATGGATCATATAGAATATCCAATCTTGAAATAGGTGGAAATGTGTACGTAGGCAACGATACCGCTGTGAAGAGCTCCATTTTAAAAATTGGGAGCACGGGAGATGCAAGCGGAAGCAATAATGGACCTATATCTAAACTTAAAATAGGCGGAGACATTTATGTGAGGGAGACCTCGTTGACGACAAATCAAATACATTTCAATGTTGGAGCAACCTATTACTCCGATGCGAAGGCGAGTGGAACTTTGTATGATATAAACAATCCCGACGTTGAAATAGGCGGAGCGATTCACGTTATAGGGGATGCGAGGTCGTTTTTCTATGTAATGCAAAACGATACCGGGAAAGCTCGCGTATGCACATTTTCCGTAGGCGGTTTGGACGGGAATTTCTCCTTTCTCTTGGCTAACAACACACCTTCCGATTATAACAACGGCGAAAATGTAAATTACTTTGTTTTAGTTCTAACGCAAGGTGCTGGAACTACTTATACCCACCACACAACGCCTGAGCTGGGCGCTACAATAGGTGAAAATGGAGATAATGACTTTGACGCGGCCAACGTGATGAAAATTGTCATGCAGGGCGAGGGCACCCAGATTTTAAAATCTGGTGTAATCAGATTCCATGGTGGGGTAGAGGTAAACAATGGAACTCTGTTAGTCAACGGGAAAGCTGGCGGGGCGGACGGTCTTGCGATAGATAAGACCGTTTGGACGCATGGCGACCTTGAGATGAACGGAGGTACATTTGGCATATACAATAATACCGCCGGAGCCGGCATCTTCACATTTACAGACTGCTATTGGAAAAGCGGAACGCTCGTTCTCGGAACGTACGATGACGCCGTGGACGTGCTTTCCTTTAGCGGGTCCTTTATGGAGGGTTCGGGAGAAATTTCGGACGTTGTCTTCACATTTGACGGGGATTGCGTCGCGCTTCTCAACCAGCAAAAGCTGATAGACTGTTCGGAATTTTCGTCGTATTTTACGGCGGACAAGTTTAAGGCGGAAGATGCCTTTATCTTGGGCGAGTGGTATAAGGCGGAGTTTGAAATAAAGGCCGACGGCCTCTATATGCAGTATGTAGCGGTTCCAGAGCCGGCTGCCTTTGCCGCGCTCTTTGGAATTTTTGCCTGCGCATTTGCTCTCACAAAGAGAAATAGAAGGAAATAAAAATTTCCGCTAGCTTCTAAAATGTGAACGCGCCCTGCAAAGGCGCGTTTTTTATTTTTTATAATAGCAGAATAGCGTATAGCATAAATATTGAATGAAGAAAAATTCGATAAGATTTTTTATTGTTCATGCCCGATAGGCGTAAATTCGCGCAAAAACCTATAAATCTGTTAAGAGAAAAAATCTCTTGAATGCGTTGACAATTTCATGAAATTGTGAGATGTTTTTTGAGCTTTTTCTAAAAATCAACAACATCGGAATAAACATATGAGTTGTCCCCAGCATAATTGCTCTCGCGAAGTACAGGAAATGTGCTGTGTCGCAAAAGGCGCCAAACACGGACCCGCTCCAATCCCGGAAGAGGGGAAATGGGTGAAGTCCAAAGAAATTAAGGACGTAAGCGGGCTTACGCACGGAGTCGGTTGGTGTGCTCCCCAACAGGGTGCGTGCAAACTCACTCTAAACGTGAAAGGCGGCGTTATAGAGGAGGCTCTTGTTGAGACCCTTGGCTGCTCGGGCATGACGCACTCCGCGGCGATGGCGGCGGAAATTCTGCCGGGGAAAACCATTCTCGAGGCTCTCAACAGCGACTTGGTATGCGATGCGATAAACGTCGCCATGCGCGAGCTTTTCCTGCAAATAGTGTACGGCAGGACTCAAACCGCCTTTTCCGAGGGCGGCCTTCCCATAGGGGCGGGCCTCGAGGATCTCGGCAAGGGGCTTCGTTCCCAGGTCGGCACAATGTTTTCAACAAAGGAAAAAGGCGTCCGCTATCTTGAAATGGCCGAGGGCTATGTGCTCGAAGAAGGGCTCGACGAGAACAACGAGGTCATAGGCTACAAGACGGTCCATTTGGGCAAAATGCTCGAGGCGATTCGCAACGGCATGGACGCGGGCGAGGCTTTCAAGAAGTTTACGTCTGTCAAAGGGCGCTTTGAAGACGCCGTCAAGACTATCGATCCCCGCAAGAAATAAAGGAGGCTTTTATGAGCATTACATTTGAAGGATACGAAAGGCGCATAGACAAAATAAACAAAGCCTGCCAAAAATACGGAATAAAGGATCTTGAGGAGGCAAAAGCTCTCTGCGATTCCAAAGGCATAAACGTCGACGAGATTGTAAAAGGCATACAGCCGATTGCATTTGAGAACGCGGTGTGGGCGTATACTCTCGGCGCGGCGATAGCCCTTAAGAAAGGCAGCAAGAGCGCTGCGGAAGCCGCCGAAAATATCGGCATAGGGCTTCAGGCGTTCTGCATCCCCGGGTCGGTTGCCGATAGCCGCGAAGTCGGGCTTGGACACGGAAATCTCGGTGCCATGCTTTTGCGCGAAGAGACAAAATGCTTTTGCTTCTTGGCTGGCCATGAAAGTTTCGCCGCCGCCGAGGGCGCAATAGGGATAGCCAAGACCGCTAACAAGGTTCGCAAGGAGCCGCTTCGCGTGATTCTAAACGGCCTCGGCAAAGACGCCGCATATATCATCTCCCGCATCAACGGTTTCACGAGCGTAGAGACCGAGTACGACTACCATACAGGCGAGCTTAAGATTGTCTCTGAAAAGCCATTTTCAAAAGGAGAGAAGGCGAAGGTGCGCGTGTACGGGGCCGACGACGTTTCCGAAGGCGTGGCGATAATGATAAAGGAAGGAGTCGACGTTTCAATCACCGGAAACTCCACCAACCCGACCCGCTTCCAGCATCCCGTTGCCGGGACCTATAAGAAGTGGGCGATAGAGCACGGCAAAAAGTACTTTTCCGTAGCTTCCGGCGGCGGAACGGGGAGGACTCTCCACCCGGACAACATGGCGGCGGGGCCCGCGTCCTACGGCATGACCGATACCATGGGAAGAATGCACGGCGACGCCCAATTTGCCGGTTCGTCGTCTGTTCCGGCGCACGTCGAGATGATGGGGCTCATCGGCATGGGGAACAATCCAATGGTTGGCGCGACAGTCGCGGTTGCGGTTGCCGTCGAGGAAGCTTCCAAGTAAGCCCGGCATTTTATCGAAATATTTGCGCGCGCCTATTAACCGGGCGCGCTTTTTTTATGCAATTCCTGTGAATCCTATCTATTGCATTAAAGGTGCATTTTTTAATGGGAAAATTTTTAGATAGGCAGGGGTGAAAATCAGCCGGCAATCAATGAAAAATTTTTCTTTGGAAATGGCAATATGGAGCGCTTTTTTTGCGTTCGTAATATCTTTGATGGAAAATTTCTGCCGGGTAAAACTGCTTTAAGTCGAGAACGGCGGTTGCCACATCGTAGCCTCTGGATTTCAATTCCGATATTATGTCTTCTGCGGTTTTTCTTTGTTCTTTGCCGGAGACGAACACGGCAGAGCGGTATTGTGTTCCGATATCCGGGCCTTGCCCGTCTTTTTGAGTAAAGTCGTGTATCTCAAAAAAAGTCTTTAAAATATCGGAGTAGGATATGCTTGGCTTGTGGTATAGGATTTCGACGGCTTCATAATGTCCGGAGTCTCCTGCGGACACAGTTTTGTATGTGGGAGATCCGCTCATTCCGCCTGTATAGCCTGAAACGCAAGAGATGACGCCTTTTTGCCTTCTCATGAGTTCTTCCACTCCCCAGAAACAGCCGCCCGCAACGACGGCGCGCCCGATTTCATCGCTCGGAATAAATTTCATGGAGACCGAGTTGACGCAATGGCGCACGTTTTTCGGGGTTAGCTTTTCGCCCTTGAAGATGTGTCCGAGATGGATCCCGCACCTTGAACAGAGTATTTCCGTGCGCATGCCGTCGGGGTCGGGAAGGCTTTTTACGGCGTTGGGAAAAGAGTCGTCGAAAGCGGGCCAGCCGCAGCTGGAATTAAACTTGTCGCGCGATTTATATAGCGGAGCTCCGCATGCTTTGCAGACGTATATCCCGTCCTCGAAAAAATTGTCGTATTTGCCTCCGCGCGGTTCAGTTGCCTTGTCGAACATGACGGCGCGCTCCATTTCGGTGAAAGAATTTGGCTCCATAAGATTTTCTTTTGAGGCTTCTAAATGCGGGATCGCGATGGAAAAAATAGACAAGCCGACGATGACTGCCTTCTGCACGCGTTTAATTTTCATATGCACAAAACATACATCGGCATTTGAAGTTTGCGCCTTAAAGTCAGTATAGAGTTTTATAGAATCGGGCGACGCGTTTTGTGATTGAAGTCAGGGCTTGGGCTGGGGTTATTGCCAGGCGCGAGCAGTATTCTTCTATTGATATGGCGTCGTTTCCGCTTTCTCCTACGATGACGGCTTCGTCTCCGGCTTTGATAGCATTTAAATCTGTCGCATCGATTGCCGCCTGGTCCATTGAAACTCTGCCAATTACCGGTGCGCGCTGTCCGCGTATAAGCACGTCCATTCGCCCACCCGCCTCGCGCGGAACGCCGTCGCCGTATCCCACAGACAGGAGCGCTACGGTCGAGTCTCTTTGCAGCTCGTAAGTCTTGCCGTATCCGATTTTCGCGCCGCGGGGAAGTTTTTTAACCAGGCTTACGGAAGTTCTAAAAGTCAGGACATGTTCAGGCTCAAAGCCCCTTAAGATGGATTTCTCTGAAGGCCGCATTCCAAAAAGCACCAATCCGGCACGGAGGGATTTGTCGAAGGGTATTTTTGAGGTGTCGCAGACATCGCTGTGGTGCACGAAGATTTTTTTACCTCGCAATTCTTGCGCCGCGAATGAAAGGAAGCTTTCGTCCGGGGAGGAGCCCTCGTTTGGAGCGCCCGTGCCGGTTCCGGGCAGGCAAAGGGCTTCAAGCCGGAGAAATTTTGATCCGGAAAGCTTTTTCAGCATTAGGCGAGCCTCGTCTGGAGACGGGAGAAATGAGCCTTGCACGGGGATTCTCATATGCACGCTTAATGGCTGGTTCAATTTGGCGGCCTTTGTCTCAAAACGCTCTACTTCTTCCAGGCTTACAAGGACGGGCGTCAGGGAATCGTTAAAATATGCGCCTTCCTCCCCGGGGAGAGATGAACTCATGACGATGATTGGCCAGCCGCTTCCGACTTCCCGGACCCGTGCGCCTTCGGAGATGTTGGTCACTGCAAAAGCGTCTGCTCCGCTCAGCATAAGCCTGACGACAGCAGCCTCCACGCCGTATCCGAAAGCGTCCGCCGAAACCAGCGCGATATATCCGCGCGAGCGTGGCAAAAAATGCCGAAGCTTCCCGAGGTTCCTTTCGAGTGCGCATAGGTCTATGCGCACGGAACATCTCAAATGCGTGCTTGATCCTTCCATTTTACAAATTCCTTTTTCGCGGGGGATTTTGCGTCAGGCGGGGTTTCGCACTTCGAGGCGAGCTCCGGATGCGCGGAGAGGGTCTCGGCGATTTCGTTTGCGCTCAATGCTATCCTTTCAAATCGCTCGAGAGGGGATTCGACATTCTCTCTTTGATCGAGCAGAAAGGTCGATGCGGGATCGAGATTAAATGTCTCTTCGGTGGAAATTTCCTTCAAATCGAGAAAATTTCCGTTTGCGAATTCCAAGGCGTTTGCAAACCCCTTTCGCCCCGGAGCGAGCAGCGTGAAACGGCAGACTCCGCCTTTGAACATTGCGAAAGCCGCCACTTCCATAGAGTTCCATTCGAATATCTTTGCGCCGCTTATGGCGGCTATGCACGACATTGCGACACTGGACGCGCGGATCCCGAGCACAGATCCTGGCCCTGTGCATACCATAACTGCCTCTAATTCGAGCGGGTTTGGGCATGCAGCGTAAAACGCCTCGCAAAAACTTTCCATGGCGGGTTCCGATGTTTCGACACTGGCGGCTATTTCCCCGCAGGCTATGCGCGCAATTTTTACCCTCGCTCCGCAAGCGTCGACGATCGCGTAATTTTTAAATTCAAAAGCCATCAAAACCTCTTTCTCAAATTCTTTGGGGCTATGCCCAGTTCCTCCCTGTATTTGGCGATTGTTCTACGTGCGATGTTTAAGCCCTCGCCTGACAGTATTTCAGCAATCTTTGAATCGCTCAGCGGCGATTGCGGAGATTCCGACTCCACAATGGAGCGTATTCGGCTTTTTACCGATGCGCTGGCTACGCTTTCTCCGCCGAGTGATTCGTATCCGCCGCTGAAAAACGATTTCAATGGGGTAATGCCGAATGGCGTATCGGCGTATTTTTCGGCTATGGCGCGCCCGACCGTGCTCGGGTGGAGGTGGACGTCGTCAGCGACGTCCTGCATCGTCATAGGTTTCAAATTTTCCGGCCCGCCTTCAAAATATTCGCGCTGCCTTTCAAGAATGGAGCGGCCTATGCGCAGAAGCGTATTCTGGCGCTGTTCTATTGCGTCCATCAGAAACTTGCCCTCTCGGATTTTCTCGCGGATATAGGTCTCTTCAGATTCCCG